>JAIRTU010000061.1 GCA_031254735.1 Bacteroidales bacterium
AGCGGAAAACAAAGATAACGGCAATAAAAAAAATGCCCGGAAACGGTAAATAAAAAACCTTACAATAAGGGACTTAAAGATATAAAAATGGTAAAAGGAACAGTTAAAGCGATTGTATCAAATTTGGTAGCGGTAGAATTTGACGGTTCGGTAACACAGAATGAAATCTGTTACGTGATCCTGAAAAATCAGCGGCTTATGGCTGAGGTTATCAAAATTGAAAACAGACAGGCGTTTGTGCAGGTGTACGAAAGTACACGCGGTTTGCGTGTGGGCGATGAGGTAGAATTTTCGGGGCATTTGCTCGAAGTTACCTTAGGTCCGGGATTGCTGTCGAAAAATTTCGACGGACTGCAAAACGATCTTGACAAAATGGAAGGCATTTTTCTCAAAAGAGGAGACTATACTTTTCCGTTGGAAAAAGAAAAACTTTGGGATTTCAAACCCATAGCCAAAGTCGGCGACAGGGTGTCGGCGGGCAGTTGGCTGGGCGAAGTGGACGAAAATCGTCAGCCTCATAAAATTATGGTACCTTTCCTTTTGGAAGGAACTTACGAAATAAAATCTTTGGTCGAAGCGGGACAATACACCATAGACAGTGTTATTGCAGTGCTTACCAATGAAAAAGGAACTCACATTGAAGTAACCATGACACAGCGGTATCCTATCCGCAGGGCAGTAAAAATATATAAGGAAAAACCGCGTCCGTACAAACTTTTGGAGACAGGAGTGCGTATTATCGACAGCATGAACCCGATTACCGAAGGCGGGACAGGATTTATCCCCGGCGCTTTCGGAACAGGAAAAACGGTTTTGCAACACGCTATCGCTAAGCAGGCGAAAACAGATATTGTGATTATGGCTGCCTGCGGCGAACGTGCCAACGAGGTGGTTGAGATATTTTCGGAATTTCCTCAATTGGAAGACCCGCACACAGGGCGTAAACTTATGGAACGTACCATTATCATTGCCAACACTTCCAATATGCCGGTGGCGGCACGCGAGGCTTCGGTCTATACGGCAATGACCATAGCCGAATATTATCGTTCTATGGGATTGCGTGTTTTGCTCATCGCCGATTCTACTTCGCGTTGGGCGCAGGCGTTGCGAGAAATGTCTAACCGTTTGGAAGAACTGCCCGGACAGGACGCTTTTCCGATGGATTTGGGTGCGACAATTTCCAATTTCTACGGACGGGCGGGATATGTTTACCTCAACAACGGACAGACAGGCTCTATCACTTTTATAGGAACGGTTTCTCCTGCGGGCGGAAACCTCAAAGAGCCTGTTACGGAGAATACAAAGAAAGTGGCTCGTTGCTATTTTGCCCTTGAACAAGACCGTGCCGACAAAAAACGCTATCCTGCCGTTAATCCGATTGACAGTTATTCAAAATATATAGAATATCAAGAGTTTGAAGACTATATATCCAAGCGGATTTCTCCCGAATGGATAGAAAAAATCGGAGTGTTTAAAAATCGTTTGTTGCGCGGACGCGAAATTGCCGAACAGATTAATATTTTGGGTGATGACGGCGTTCCTATGGATTATCATATTACGTTTTGGAAATCGGAATTTATCGATTCCATTATTTTGCAGCAGGACGCTTTCGACAAAACAGATGCATTATGCCCTGTTGAACGTCAGCAATATATGGTCAATTTGGTTTCGGACGTTTGCAATGCCGATTATTCGTTTGAACATTTCAACGATGTAATGGATTATTTCAAAAAGATGATCAACATCGGCAAGCAGATGAATTATTCCAAATTTCAATCCGAAGAATTTTATTCTCTGGAAAAGGAATTGAAAGAATTGGTCGCCACGCAAGCAGAATTGATAAATAATGATAATAAGAAAAATTAACAATGGTTAATATTGTATTAACGAAACAAAATAGCGTATTTCTCTTTTAATTGGATATTGGAAATATGTAATTTTGCAATGATAAAGAATGAAAAAACAAAAAATAAATAGATGAAAGTACAGGCATTTCAAAAAATATATACAAAAATAACCAAAGTAACCAAAGCAACCTGTTCTTTGTTGGCAAAAAATGTCGGCAACGACGAGTTGGCAACCATAGACGGCGAATTGGCACAGGTGGTAAAAGTGGTGGGCGACGAGGTTACTTTGCAGGTGTTTGGCGGAACGGAAGGCGTTCGTACCAATGCCGAAGTGGTTTTTATGGGGAAATCGCCTTCGTTGAAAGTGAGCGATCGCTTGGCGGGACGATTTTTCAATGCGTTCGGTTTGCCCATCGACGGCGGCATTACTCCCGAAGGCGAAGAACGCGAAATAGGCGGTCCTTCGGTAAATCCGGTGCGGAGAAAACAGCCTTCGGAGTTGATCGCCACCGGAATAGCAGGAATAGATTTGAATAATACGTTGGTTTCGGGACAAAAAATACCTTTCTTTGCCGATCCCGATCAGCCGTACAATCAGGTAATGGCAAATGTTGCCTTACGCGCCCAAACCGACAAGATTATTTTGGGCGGCATGGGATTGACCAATGACGATTATCTGTATTTCAAAAATGTGTTTAGCAATGCGGGAGCGTTGGATCGTATTGTCAGTTTTGTGAATACAACAGAAAATCCTCCTGTGGAACGGCTGTTGATTCCCGATATGGCATTGACGGCTGCGGAATATTTTGCGATAGATAAAAATGAAAAAGTCTTGGTTTTGTTGACGGATATGTCTTCTTACGCCGATGCTTTGGCAATTGTTTCCAATCGTATGGATCAGATTCCCTCCAAAGACAGCATGCCGGGGTCGCTCTATTCCGATTTGGCAAAAATATACGAGAAAGCGGTACAGTTTCCCCAAGGCGGTTCGATTACCATTTTGGCGGTAACAACCATTTCGGGCGGCGATATTACGCATGCCGTTCCCGACAACACAGGATACATCACCGAAGGACAGTTGTTTTTAAAGAAAGACAGCGATATTGGAAAGGTGATTATCGATCCGTTCCGCAGTCTGTCTCGTTTGAAACAGTTGGTTATCGGGAAGAAAACGCGGGAAGATCACCCGCAGGTGATGAATGCTGCCGTTCGTCTGTATGCCGACGCTGCCAATGCCAAAACCAAAATGGAAAACGGCTTCGATCTGACCGACTACGATGAACGCACCTTGGCATTTGCAAAAGATTATTCAAGAGATTTGTTGGCGATAGATGTAAATACCGATGTAACTTCGATGTTGGATATTGCATGGAAACTGTTTGCCAAGTATTTCAAGGCGGAAGAAGTGAATATCAAGCGTGATTTGGTTGAAAAATATTGGGAAAAAGATTCGTGAAAAATGGCTGTTCAATTTCAATATAATAAAATTTCGTTGCTTGGCTTGGAAAAGCAACTCAAAATGCGAGAGCGTTCTTTGCCGACTATCAAGAACAAAGAAAGTGCCTTGCGTTTGGAAGTGAAGCGTACACGAGCAGAGTATAACGATTTGGTTGCAATTCTCCGGCAGCAATTTGCCGATTACGACAATATGGCGGCGTTGTGGAATGAATTTGACGCCTCTTTGTTGTCGGTGAAAGATGTGGAACTTTCTATGGGAAAAACGGCGGGAGTGCGTGTGCCGATATTGGATAATATTGTTTTTGAGACGAAAGTATTCAGTCTGTTCAATACGCCCAAATGGTACACCGACGGTTTGATCTTGTTGAAAAAAATGCTTTATGCGGGAATAGAAATTGAATTTTGTCAATTGAGACTCAATATGCTGGATCATGCCCGCAAGAAAACCACACAAAAAGTAAATCTTTTTGAGAAAGTGCAAATTCCGGGTTATCAAGATGCGATTTTGAAGATAAAACGGTTTATGGAAGATGAAGAAAATCTTTCCAAGTCTACACAAAAAATCATGAAATCGCATCAGGAAGCAGAAAAGGAGGTTTTTGATGATTGAGAAAATGAAAAAAAGTTTACGAAAAATGTCTGTTGAGGGAATTGACGTCTGTTTGGGCATCATAACCACCGACAGGGCAAACGCTGTTATATTAAATCGTCCGATAAAAATGTCAAGTATTTTACTTTGTTTACTTGACATTTCAAAAAAATATATTAACTTTGCAATACAATGAAAGTTATACAGAAGATACGAAAGCAAATCGGCATACTGCCTGACGGTTCAATATTTAAATACGAACAGTTAAATGTTGAGCCTCCGGAATATATTACCGCAGCCAAAGCCATAGAACGCTTAATAGCTCAAGGTTTTATAAAAAGGTTGTCGACAGGCATATTTTACAAACCCAAGAAGACCGTTTTTGGAGAGCTGCAACCCAATGAAGAAGAAATTCTTAAGCCTTATTTATTTGAAAAAGGCAAACGAATTGCATACATTACGGGTGTTTCGCTGTATAATAGAATGGGGTTAACAACTCAGATACCTGTAAATATAAAAATTGCATGCAGGAATAAACAAATCAAAATAGCAAGAAGCAATTTAAACGCAGCACCTGTAAAAAGCTACGTAGACGTAACAGATGACAATTTTTATTTGTTGGAATGGTTAGATGTGTTGAAAGATTTTAATAAAATACCCGATTTGAATAAGATTTCGGCGATTAAAATTATATCGGGAAAGTTGCGAGAACTGAATGCGAAAGAAATAAAATTATTGATAACATGTTGTTTGGCATATCCGCCAAGAGTACGAAGTTTTTTGGGTGCTTTGTTGGAATATACAGATGAAACTATTGATTTGACCATATTGAGAGAGGGGTTAAATCCGTTTTCGGATTTTAAATTCGGAGTGGGAGAGATGCTGTCCACTGCAAAAAAATGGAGGATAAAATGAGATTACATGAAAATAAAAAATTGTTTCAAGATGCGGTAATTGCCACTTCGCAGCAAAAAAACATACCTGAGTTATATGTTGAAAAAGATTATTGGGTAACATATACTTTATATAATATTTTCAAAAGCGAAATCGGGAACGAAACTGTTTTTAAAGGCGGAACAGCTTTGTTGAAATGTTTTGGACTAATACAAAGATTTTCGGAAGATATTGATTTAGTGATATTACGCAACGAAACAGAAACAGGAAATCAACTGAAAACAAAGATTAGAAATATTTCAAAATGTGTCTCAAACATTCTTCCCGAAATAGAAATGGAAGGAATTACCAATAAAGTAGGAATGATACGAAAAACGGCACATAAATATGAAAGACTCTTTGCCGGACATTTCGGGCAAGTCAGGGATTGTATAATTGTGGAGTCTGCTTGGTTGGGAAATTTTGAACCGTTTACAACAGAGAAAATCAATTCGTTCATTTATGAAATGATGAAAGAAAAAAATCAACTGTTACTCATTGACGAATATGAAATGAATCCGTTTAGCGTCTTGGTATTAAGTCCTAAAAGAACTTTATGTGAAAAAATAATGAGCTTGGTGCGGTTTTCTCATGCAGAAAGTCCGATTGAGAGTTTGAAAAATAAAATCAGACACATATATGATATTTATTGGCTGTTGAACGATAAAGAAATCTATTCTTTCTTTCGATCAAGCGAATTTGAAATAATGCTTTTAAAAGTAGCAAATGATGATATTGCGAGTTTCAAAAACAATAATAAATGGTTGTTTGAACACCCTGCAACGGCGATATTGTTTTCTGAAACCAAGAACGTTTGGAATCGGATTAAAAGTGTTTACATCGGCAGTTTTAGCGAATTGGTTTTTGGTGAAATGCCTGATGAAACAGAGATATTGAAAACATTGACAATGCTAACCGATAGATTGAGAAATATAAAATGGAATATAATTATTTGAATATGAATAATCCGGCATGCAGATCGGTTTGCGACAAACTATAAAACAAGAAAATAAAAATGGAAAAATATAATACAAGACCCATCGCCGAGAGAAAGGAGGTTTTTGATGATTGAGAAAATGAAAAAGGGGACTTTTTTGGTCTACCACAAAGAATATGACGCATTTTTGGAACAGTTGCGTGCTTGCGGAGTTGTACATATTTCCGAAAAACAAAAAGGGGCGACTTCCGAAAAACTGTTGTATCAGCTGACGGCAGAAAAACACCTCAAACAAAGCATTTCCTTTCTTGAAAAACGATTGAAGAAAGACCAAAAACCGCAACGTCAAGATGACGGAAAAACGGCGGTGGAAGCGTTGGAACGGTTTGATAATCTGATAGAAGAAAAAGATAAAAACACGCAACAGCGGCAATATCTGCAAAAAGAAATCGACCGCTTGAACGTGTGGGGCAATTTCGATTTGGAATTGTTGGACAAAATCGGGCAGGCAGGATATTTTTTGAAATTCTATACGGTCAGAGAAAAGTTTTTCCAAAAAAAATGGGAAGAAGACTTCAACGCAATAGTGTTGGCTCATGTTGGATCAAACATTTATTTTGCCACTTTAACCCATTTCGACAGAGAAAACGAACCCGAAGCCGAACGTTTTAAACTGCCCGAATATGCTTTGAGCGACTTGCGGCAGCAATTGGGACAAACCAATCAACGTCTGTACGAAATAGAACAGGAGTTAGACAGTCTGGCACTCAATTCGTTGAATTTATTAAAGAGCGGACAGATTGATTATCAAAACGAAATAGAATTGTCCAAAGTCCGGCTGAATACTTCTGCCGAGATAGACGATAAATTGATGTTGTTGGAAGGTTGGCTTCCGGTGAAAAAAGAAGCCGCTTTTCGGAAAGAAATGGAAAACGGCAACGCCTGTTTTTTTCTGGAAGAACCAACCGAACACGACAATCCGCCTGTTTTGTTGAAAAACAATCGCTTTGCGAAACTCTACGAAGTGGTGGGCGAGTTGTACGATTTGCCGAATTATCACGAAATGGATTTGACGGCATTTTTCGCTCCTTTTTATTGGATGTTTTTCGGCTTGTGTTTCGGCGACGCGGGATACGGTTTGTTGGTGATGATTGTCGGACTTATTATGCGAAACAGGGTAAAACCCAAGATGCGTTCGATAATGTCGTTGGCGGCATGGTTGGGTGGCGGTGCTGTGATATTCGGGACGATTAGCGGCACATTCTTTGGCGTGGAACTGCTGCATGTGCAATGGGCTTGGTTGGATAATTTGAAGACAATCATGTTAGATTCCAATCAGTTATTCTGGGCAGCCTTGATCATTGGTGTTGTGCAAATTATTTTTGCCATGTTTCTCAAAGCGTTCGGGCAGATGCGGCGTTACGGTTTTGCGGCTTCGCTGGACACGTGGGGCTGGCTTTTGCTGATAGTGGGAAATATAGTCGTATTTGTTTTAAACAGGACTGTTCTCCATTTGGCAAATCCGAATCTTATTCATATAATCATTTCGGGGATAGCCGCTGTTTTGATACTGATGTTGAACAACATAAAACGAAATATACTTGTCAATATCGGATCGGGACTGTGGAACACATATAATATGATTACCGGATTGTTGGGCGATGTGTTGTCGTATATTCGGTTGTTTGCGCTGGGCATTTCGGGTTCGGTGATGGGATTTGTATTCAACGATTTAGCGTTTAATCTCAGTCCTGATGTTCCTGTTGTCGGGCATATTGTAACGGCACTTATTTTGGTTTTCGGTCATGGAATCAATATTTTCATGTCGGGATTGAGTGCTATTGTTCACCCTATGCGTTTAACTTTTGTGGAATTTTATAAGAATGCAGGTTTTGAAGGCGGTGGTAAAAAATATAAGCCCTTTAAAATCATAAACGAAGAATAAATAAAAATAAATATTAAAATTAAATTTAGAGTATGGAACCTATTGTTTTAGCGTACATTGGAATTGCCATCATGCTTTCATTAAGTGGAATAGGAAGTGCGTATGGCGTAACTATCACAGGAAATGCTTCTGTTGGAGCAATGAAAAAAAATCCTGATGCTTTCGGGAATTATATGGTGTTGAGTGCCTTACCCGGAACTCAAGGCTTGTATGGTTTTTTGGGATATTTCTTGTTGCAAACACATCTGACTGCGGAAACCACTTGGATTCAAGCAGCAGGGATTTTGGCGGCAGGATTGGCATTGGGAAGTGTCTGTTTGTTTTCGGCTGTTCGTCAGGGGAAAGTCTGTGCCAACGGTATTGCAGGAATTGCTGCCGGATACGATGTTTTTGGCAAGACTTTGATTTTGGCGGTTTTCGCCGAGTTGTATGCCATTGTCGCCGTAGCGGCTGCTTTTATGATTGGCAATGCAATATAGGGCAACCCTGTTGCAGACAATGCAAATGAAAATGTTGATAAAGCTGTCTTCGGGCAGCTTTTTTCCTGAACCTAATGAGTGTGATTATGCGTTATCGCTTCCAGAGTGCGTCATTAGCAATTGACAATTACCCATTTTATCGGCAATATTTTTCTACACGTCTCAGGGCTTCCTGATGATGCAGCGAAGCGGCTTTTTTGAGGTCGGCACAAGCGCCGGGAATGTCTTTGAGAGCATCTTTGCAAGCACCTCGCATGAAATATCCTTCGGCGAATTTCTCTTGTTTGTTGTATTTTATCGCCATGGAAAAGTCCTCCAAAGCCTCTTGATATTTTTCCAAATCCATATACACCCTTGCTCGCGAATAATAAATATCCCACGATTTTGGACTTAGTTCTATTGCTTTTCTGTAATCGTTCAATGCGTAGGTCAGCCGTTTGCGTTTTATGTGATTTTCGGCACGATAAACATAGACGATATAATTATTTCTGTCTAAACCGATTGCTCGCGTAAAATCTTTTTGTGCAGAAACCGAATCGCCGGTAGACGTGTAGCATACGCCTCGTCGGGAATAAAATTCGGGTAAACGTTTCTTGTATTGCGTAATTAACAGGGTATAATCTTCTATGGCAGGTTTGTATTGTTTCAGCCAATAATACAAATTGGCACGATGAGTATATATTTCATCATTTTTGAGGTTCAACTCGATGGCTTTGGAATAATCGGCGATAGCTTTGGCGTATTCTGCCCGCTGTTCGTATACTTTTCCGCGTTCGTTGTACGCTTCTTTGTAATCGGGTTTGAGCTTGATAACGGCAGACAAATCGGCAAGAGCCTCGTTGTTTTTATCGTCCGACAGATAGGCAAAAGCTCGTTTATAAATCACTTCCCAATCGGAAGGACGTATCTCTATTGCTTTGGAATAATCTTGCGAAGCCAAACCGTATTGATTGTTTTTCATGTACAAATCGCCTCGTTGGAGATATGCGGGAAAGTAATTCGATTTTATTTCTATGGCTTTGCTCAAATCTGCCAACGCTGTTTTATCGTCTTTTTTAATGTTGGAATAAAACAATGCCCGCTGATAATAGGCTTCGTGATATTGCGGATTTTTGCGTATGGCGTCGTTGTAATCGGCTAATGCCATATCGTATTTTTTGATTTTTTCATAACAAATACCTCTTGTTAAATGAGCGTCGTAATAATATTGACTTTGGTTTAATAACTTGGTAAAACCGTCTATGGCGGCGGTATAGTCTTCGTTTTCCATTTTCAGGACGGCGGCGTCGTACATTTGAGACAATTGCTGCGAATGCGAAACGCAAACGATAGACATACAAATGAACAGGCTGAAAAAATGTTTCATCTTCCGTTGTTTTTGGTTACTAACTGACCGCAAGCGGCGTCTATATCTTTCCCGCGACTTCGACGAAGCTGTACAAGCATGTTTCTTGCTTCCAAAAAAGCGATAAACTCTTCCAAACGTTCTTTTGACGAAGCTCTGAAAGGCGAAAGCGGATTGGGGTTAAACTCAATAATATTGATTTTCACGGGAAACGGTCGGCAAAACCATGCCAATTTTCCTGCATCTTCCAAAGTATCGTTTACATTTGCCAGCAACAGATATTCCAGCGTGATCCGTTGTTTGGTCTGGTTGTGATAATAATACAGTGCTTTCGACAGATCGGGCAGAGGATATTTGTTTGCCACAGGCATCATTTGTTTACGTACCATATCGTCTGCACTGTGCAGAGAAACAGCCAACTGTATGCCGAGATGTTTATCTGCCAACTGCCGTATCCCTTCGGAAATTCCTGCGGTGGAAAGGGTTATCCTGCTTGGCGACATAGCCATTCCCTTGTCGGAAGTGATTTTGGCAATAGCCTCGCACACATTGTCGAAGTTCAGCAGCGGTTCGCCCATGCCCATGAAAACGATGTTGGACAGCTTGTTTCCGTATTTTTCTTGTGCCAGCACATTGGCAAGAAATACCTGCTCGTAAATTTCGTACCATGTAAGATTACGCACAAAGCCCATAGACGCCGTCGCACAGAATTTGCACCCCAACGCACAACCCACTTGCAACGATACACAAACGGTTACCCGCTTTTGCGAAGGAATTAAAACCATTTCTATCAAATGATTATCATAGAGTTTCAGTGCGTATTTCACCGAGTGGTCGGTGCTTTCCTGTTGAGACGCAATCTGTAACTTGCACAATGTAAATGATTTTTTCAGTTCTTCCCGCAAAGACAGCGGAATATTGCTCATCGCATCGAAACTGTCGGCATTTTTCTTTTCGAGCCATTCCACTATTTGTTTTGCCCGAAAAGAAGATTCGTTCTTTTCTTTGATGAACGCTTGTAAATCGTCAAACGATACTCCTCGAATGTCTTTCATTATTATCATTAAAAGGTTCAACAACTCACTCTAAGCTGTTTTTCGGATACTTTTTATTCCTGCAAAGATATAATTTTTTTGAGGGAAATCTGTTTCTTATCCTGAATTTCCTGTTGTTTTCGTTGCACAATCACAGTCCCGACAGCATTTGCTCAACGTCGAGAGACTGTATTTGATTTTCGTACACAGCGTCTTTTTTATCTATGAGGGTAATGGTATAGTTTTTTCCGAGTTTGTTTGTCAATTTATTGCTTCGCAACCAGGGGTTGAGCAGTTTCAATTGTTTATAGGTCATATCGTGGTCGTTTGCAAAGCTTGCCAAATCGGGAACAGGCGTATTTACGGTAATGTTTTTTACGGTCAGCGGTTGGTATAAATCTGTCAGATGAAGCTGTATTCCATACTCTTGCGGATTGGAGAGGATCAGTTTAGCCGCCAAAATCCGATAGACATATCGTGCCGTTTCGCTGTTGAGCAACAAATCCCAATAAGAGGACACTTTCTGTTCTTCTATGGTGCGTCTAACGCCGTTTTCGCCCATATTGTAAGCGGCTGCCGCCAACACCCATGAGCCGAATTTTTCGTATGCCCGCTTCAGATACTGACATGCCGCACGTGTCGATTTCTCCAAATGATAACGTTCGTCGATTTCGTCATTCACTTCAAGTCCGTGCTGTATGCCTGTCTCTTTCAGAAATTGCCAGAATCCTGCCGCTTTAGCGGGCGACACGACATTGGTTAAACCGCTCTCTATCAATGCTAAATATTTAAAATCTTCGGGAACGCCTTCTTCTTTCAGAATAGATTCCATCAGCGGAAAATAGCGATAAGCTCGCTTGCAATACAACAATATGTTCGATTGCCAGTAAGCATTTACCAACAATTCTCTGTCTAAAGATTCTCGAATATCGTAACGTTCCAACGGCACTTTTTCTCCCGCAAATACCAAACTTTCGGAAATCGGCGGGCTGTATAAATGATAATGATCCGAAAAGCAAGCGGGGGAAGAGTTGCGGTTGTGTGTTGTGGTTTCGGTCGTTTTTTTGACGGAAGCAGACGAAATCAGCAGGAAGCCGATGGCAAATACAACTGAAACAAGCATTGGCAATACGATAATTTTTGTTTTTTTCGACATAAGATATTACTGTTTTTCTGTTTGTTTTACTTTTTTACCCTCTTGGGGGAAAAAGATAAATCTGCAAATTATTTACTGTAAATAATAACAAATTTACGGCTATAAAAATTGTGCAACAGGCAGAAAAATACGAAAAAAAAGAACAATATTTTTTCGGCTGTGTCCAATTACCGTAAAAAAAGTCTTCTTCGAGATAGAAGTTCGGCAAAAAAGGGTAGGGGAGAGAACTCCCGGCGTGCCGCAGGTATGCAACAAACGCCTTTTCTTGCAAAAACTCATACGCCGATCTTACAAAGATACTAAATTTTTCGGATATATGCAAGTGTTTTCTGTTTTTTTGAAAAAATATTTTTCACATCGCCGGTTGTGGCAGACTTTCACTTTGGTTGCTCAATATCATGTCTGTTGTTGTAAAAAAAAAGAGATACTTTCGCATCTCTTTATCAATATGTCATTCTTATACTGTTAGTAATCCATGCTGAAAACTCTTCGCAATGGTGCTACATAGTCTAATTTTTCCCAAGGGAAAAATTCAACATCTTTGAAATAACGCTGTTGTCCATTGATCTTTTTCACTTTTACCGTATCGTCCATATAGAATACTTCTACTTCTTGAGTATACGGTTTCCGTCCAAAATGACTTCCCGAAGCGGTAGGTAAGTAGATCGGATTTTTCAACCCAAAGCGTTTTGCAATACCGTGAGGTGTAAGATCAAACATACTTTCAACTACTCGTGCAATATCACAAGATGGAATAGGTTTGCCTTTTCCGTCACGTATTCTGGTAGTGTCGTGCGTATCGATTAGCAGACTGATAGGGCGTGCCACTCCGATAGCATACGCAAGTTGTACGGTTACTTCTTTGGCTATACCTGCTGCCACCAAGTTTTTCGCAATATGGCGAGCGGCATAAGCTCCCGCGCGATCCACTTTTGAAGAATCTTTACCCGAAAAAGCGCCGCCGCCGTGCGGACATCTGCCACCGTAGGTATCGGCAACGATTTTTCTTCCCGTCAAACCGGTATCTCCGTGCGGACCGCCTACAACAAATTTACCTGTGGGGTTCACCAAGAGTTTGAAATTGGTTTTAAAGAAACGTTTTTTACTTGCCGGAGCTGATCGGCGAACCATAGGAAGCAAAATATTGCGTACATCACTATTGATTCTTTCCAACATTTTTTTCTCGTCTTTATGAAAATTGTCGTGTTGAACAGATACAACGATGGTGTGTATGCCAAGCGGTTTGCCCTTGTCGGTGTATTCCATGGTTACCTGTGCTTTTGCATCGGGACGAAGATAAAACATTTTCTTGTTTCCTTCTTTGCGCAGTTTTGTCAAGCCGTCAATAATTCGATTGGCTATATCCAGCGTTAACGGCATATAGTTTTCCATTTCGCCGGTGGCATAGCCAAACATCATTCCCTGATCGCCTGCTCCCTGTTTTTCGGGTTCGGATTTTTCTATCCCTTGAACAATATCGGGAGATTGCTCGTGTATTGCAGAAATTACACCGCAAGAATTACTTTCAAACATGTATTCTCCTTTGGTGTATCCGATTTTTTCAATGGTTTTCCGTGCTGTTTCCTGAACATCAACATAACCTGATGTTTTTACTTCTCCTGCACATATTACCAAACCTGTGGTTACAAGTGTTTCACAGGCTACTCTTGATTCCGGATCTTTCTTTAAAAACTCGTCCAGTAATGCATCTGATATTTGATCTGCTACTTTGTCCGGATGTCCTTCCGAAACTGATTCTGATGTAAATAAATAAGACATTGTAATGTTTAATTTTGATTTAATTTTTGATTTAAGTTATTCCTTTTATTCTGCTTTATTTCCTTAACTAACGACACAATATTTTATATATTGTTTTTATTGTGTGTTTTTTAGTTGATAAAATCTAAAAAAAAGCTATCACCCAACAATGACAGCTTTTTGTCCTTTTTTATCAGGCAATTTTAATTTGTTGATTTTAATGAGTTTAACAATTCTTTTGCCTTGTTTATGAGGTCTTGCTTTTGTTGAATTTCCGTATCCGTTTTGTCCAATTGCTTTTGCAATTTTTCTTTGTTGGCGGTTAATGATTTAAATTCTTTTTCCATTTTGGCAAGATTTTTTTGTTGTTCCGCAATTTTCAACGAAGTATCATACTGTTTCAGATAGGCGGTGAAACCGTTTAAGTATGTCTTCATGTTGTTTACAATATCAGGGTCGGACGACGGCGTAACAAAGTTATTATTTCCTTTGGAAACGAGTAAATAAACCATTGTTTTTTTCTCTTTCTTTTTGCCGACTTCCACTACCTGTGTGTAAATGTCGTAATTTTGCGTACCGAATTCAGGGAAATTCTGGGCGAGATACGCTCTGAATTTGCCCGAATTGCTTCCTTTTAAACCGCTGATTTCAAAACGACTTTGCAAAGCGCCCGCTATCGTCTTGACGTCATAATCCGATACATCGAGCGAAACGCCCGAGTAACTGTTGTTTTTGTCAAATGGAATGCTCCTCTCTTGTGCCGTTTGTGCTATCGACACTGATGTTATTGCCATCGTTGCGATGAGAAAAAATACTTTTTTCATAATAATATTTCTTTTATTTAAAAATTATTTAAAAAATTTTCTGTTTTGTGTCTAACTACTTTTTTCTTTTTACAATTATCGTGCCGAACTGTGTTTTATTGTCTCTCGAAGCTGTTGTTTTTTCGATTTTTTTCCGTTTGAACGGCAATATGCTTTCTTTCGTATGCAAAATCGATTTTTACGGCTGCTTTTTTTTACGATTAAATGCTGTTTTTGCAAAACGGTATCCCCGCAAAAAATTCAATCCTCTTCTTTATTATTGCCTCAAACCATATTCGGATTTTTATTGCGATTGTTTTTTGTGCGTTTCACTTTTTTTATCTGTTCAACAGGCAAAAAACAATATCGAAATATTATTCAAAGTAAGCCAAAATTGTTTCTTTGGCTCTCACCTTTTGATTCATCTTGACATTTATGCGGGCATTGGCAGGTAGAGAAATATCTACCCGCGAGCCGAATTTAATCATGCCGAGTTCGTTGCCTTGCTGTACTTCTTCGTCTTTTTTTGCCTTGCAGACAATGCGGCGAGCCAAAGCACCGGCAATTTGTTTCACCAAAATTTTTCGATTTTTCGCGTCTTCCACTACCACACAGGCGTGTTCGTTCAAATCGGACGACTTCGGATGCCACGCCACCATTTTATCTCCCGGAAAATAATCGGTCATCACAATATTTCCCGATACAGGATAAAAATTTACATGAACATTCGTTACCGACATAAAAATAGAAATCTGTATCCGTTCTTCCCGGAAATATTTTTGCTCCATTTTCTGTTCGATGATAACTATTTTTCCGTCGGCAGGCGAATAAATGGCATTTTCGTCAATGGTAAGTGTCCTGTCCGGATAACGAAAAAAACGAACGATTAAAAATAATAAGACAATCTCCAACATATACAATATATATTGTATCGCATTGAATGACCGGAGTGCATAATGTATCACTATGGCTGAGCCAAGCAAAATAAGCGTAGAGATGATAATAATTTGACGTCCCTCTTTGTGTATTTTCATTGTTTGTTATACTACTTTATAAAGAAAGTGCAAATATAGTAAAATAACCGGAACGATTAACAAAATGGAGTCAAATCTGTCTAAAATTCCTCCGTGTCCGGGCAAAATAGTTCCCGAATCCTTTACATCCACTTGTCGTTTGAACAAAGATTCCACCAAATCGCCCAATGTTCCCATTACGACAACAATAACGGCAAATCCTACCCATTGGAGGGTAGACAGCGTAATCATGGTGAATAATTTAGGAGCTAAAAAAGCCAATCCGACAGTCAATATCGCCGATCCGATAGTGCCTTCCCACGATTTTTTTGGCGAAACATGTTTCATCAGTTGGTGTCTTCCCAAAAGACTGCCTATACAATATGCCATTGTGTCATACAACCAAACAAAAACAAACAGTGCCAACAACAGAAACTTCCCTTGATTTGAGTTGGGCGTCAGTGTAGGAAACAGATTGATTAACGAAAAAGGAATGATGATCCATGCTATCCCCATAAGGCTGTATGCAATATTTTGGAACGGCTTTTCTTCTTTGCGAAAGAGTTCCACCGCAAAAAACAGGATAAACGATGATATAAGAACCAATATAACCGTAGAAAGCTCTGCCGTATTCCAAAAAGAAGTATGCGACACTAAAAAATAGACAACCATCGCCACCACAAAAAAGTATATGGAGAGATTATTGCCCAGTTTCTCCAGCAACATACGATATTCAAACATGGAAAGGCAGGCAAAAAGTAAAAATACATTAAATATATTCACTACATTTCCCCATTCGCCCGATACAAAAATAGAAGCAAGAACCAATGTTACAAGTAAAATGCCTGTTCCCGTCCGTATTAAAAATAATCTCATCGATGCTTATTAATTTAATTTTGATTTTAATTTTGATTTTCGTCTATTGTATTTTTTTCGGTCTGCCGCGTTTTACGGGCGGCTTGTTATCCGATTCCGACAAGGTTTTTTCTTCCGGTGCGGTATCCAACACATGTTCCACATGCTCAAACGGACGTTTCCCGAAAAGTTTTACCAAATCATCATTGAAAATAACTTCTTTTTCCAAGAGTATGTTTGCCAGCTTGGATAG
This sequence comes from Bacteroidales bacterium, assembly GCA_031254735.1. Next base: position 16,406 of record JAIRTU010000061.1, read on the forward strand.
ATTTTCTTTGTGTTCTCCCAAGATGGATTTTGCTTTTTTGTAGGCTTCATCAATCAGGCTGTATGCTTCGTCATCAATGGTTTGAGCTGTTTTTTCGCTGTATGGACGTTGGAAAGAATATTCTTGCTGCCCGGTGGAATCGTAATAACTCAAATTGCCGATCTTTTTATTCAAGCCGTAATAGGCAATCATGGCGTAAGCCTGTTTGGTAACTCGTTCCAGATCGTTCAACGCACCGGTAGAAACCGTTCCGAAAATCAGTTCTTCGGCGGCACGTCCTCCCAAAGTAGCCGTAATTTCGTCCATTAACTGCTCTTTGTTGGTGATTTGCCTTTCTTCGGGAAGATACCACGCCGCACCCAACGATTTCCCTCTGGGAACAATGGTAACTTTCACCAACGGTGCGGCATATCGCAACATCCAACTCACGGTTGCGTGTCCTGC
>JAIRTU010000083.1 GCA_031254735.1 Bacteroidales bacterium
TAATGTCGTCAACCGGCACGGCGTCTTCGTCTTTGAAACCGATTGTGCGGGTTTCAAAAATAAAGCGGGTTTGTTCTTCGGTGAGCCTGCTGCCCTCAATTCTATTGGAATTGTAGGCAAGATTCACCTGTGTTTTGTGATACAGGCCGCCTTTGCGTCCAGCCTGCTTTTCTTCCTGTAAATATTCCGATAATTTATTCATTGTATTTCATTATTCGATAATTTACCTTTCCGCAAAACCCACGATTTACGACTGTTTTCATTTTGGGAATAGTCGTATTTTCGCCGCCTCGTTCGCTCACAAAAGCAAGAAATTGAATGGTGCTGTTTTTTATGCTTAATTGCTTCATTCTTATTTTAATCTTGTAGACATATCTGTTAAACGGTATTTTTCCGCAGATTGATATTCTTCCGTTTTATATTGAAGATGTTTTTTATTACCCGATGTCTTCATTTTTACTCATTACCAACGTATCGAGTGGTTTGTGCAAAAAATGCACAAACCACGTTTTTGCATTTGAGACAGCCGCGTTTCGCTTTGTTTTACTCGAAATAGCGACACGGATTTTACAAATTGTTACCTCCCGCGAGATAGGGCGTCAGTTTTTCGGTGATGTATGTCAATTTCTCTTTATATTGAGGTTCTGATACTTGGGAGTAATATTCGCATGTGCGGTATATCTCGTTCATGTAGTATCGTCGTATTTCTATTTCTCGTCTTATCATTTGGGCTTTCTTTCCTTTAAATTTCAGGAAATAATTCATTTCTTCGGTCAGTTGATCAACATATTGTTCGTAATAATCTATTCCTTTGGCAAGTGCGGCAGGCGTGTTGCAGAGCAGATAACATTTGCCAATATAAAAATAATCTGCACCCTCGTAAGGAATAACATCATGAGGAAACCATTGGTAACATCTGTCTAATACTCTTTCTGCCGAATCGAATTTGTTTTCGTTAATCAAAGCATTGGTCAGACGGAAGAGGAACAGTTTGGTGTTGCCGGTCATGCGGGTGAAGTCTTCACTTAAAAAAATATTTTTATCCGCATATTGATCATAGTCGTATTTATTCATTAAAAGATCGTACAAAACATCGGTGTTTATTCTGCCTGTAAAATCGACAGACATTTCCGTATCGGTATAAACAGGAAGCAGGCGGTAAACCATTCCTTCTGCCTGAAAATATTTCTCCAATCCGAAAAAAGCGTTGCCGCCTGTTGTAGAGACATAGTATATCGGGCGATCCCAATTGTTGTTCGCCAAAATATCCATCATGCCGATATAGGCTTTGTGAAGCAACGCAACGGTATCGCCGCGTTCTGTTATCTGTCGGTAGAAAGGCGAGGGTATTTTCCATACAACACGGTCGACAATCTGATCGGCAAGTTCGGGAGGAACCGTACCGTTGGCAAGTATTTTTTCTTTGTCTACGTCCATATAAAAATTAATCGTGTTGATGACAGGCACTTTTACATTATTCGACGGTTTGTATATTTCCTGCATTACATTTTTGATGTTTTGCGGCTCTTTCAGTCGGTTGATGGCGTGCAGTGCATCGCGTATTCCCGATTGATACATCTCTTTTGTCATTTTGATCGGGACAGGTTCGCCGTCGTATGCTTTGCGTGTTACCTGATCGAAATACCAGCCTGCACTCATCAAACTGAGATTACAGATACGTACATCGGTGCGATACCCTTCCACTTCTTGCAGATACCACAGCGGGAAAGTATCATTGTCGCCGTTGGTAAACAGAATAGCATTGGGCTGACATGAATCTAAATACGATTTTGCCATTTGCAATACCAAATAACGTTTGGAACGATCGTGATCGTCCCAATTTTGCGTACCCAAAATCACAGGAACACCCATACATGCTACCGTAGAAATTGCCGCTGCCGTTGTTTTGTTCATATATTTTTTTATCCAATCGTAAACAGCATACACGCCCAAGCCTATCCATATTGCAAAGGCGTAAAACGAGGCGGCAAAAGCATAATCTCGCTCACGAGGCTGATACGCATACATGTTTAAATAAATGCCAATCGCAATGCCTGTCATAAAGAACAGCAGCAAGACAATAAGTCCGTTTTTCGAGTCTTTGGAAAATTGAAAATATAATCCCAGCAATCCCAAAATAAACGGCAGGAAAAAATAGGTATTTCTTGCTTTGTCTTTCAGATGTTCGGGCATGTCTTGCGGACCCAAACGAGCCTCATCAATAAAATTGACTCCCGACAGCCATTCTCCCGATAATAAATCGCCTCTTCCCTGATTGAGATTTTGTCTGCCGACAAAGTTCCACATAAAATAACGTCCGTACATATACCACATTTGATATTTGAAGAAAAATTTCATGTTTTGGTCAAAAGTGGGGGTGTTGGGAACTTGTTTGCCGTTGACCATTTTATAGTCGGGTGCGGTAATGCCTGCCCATTGTTTGTATTGATCAACGTATGCTCCCTCTCGGTTATTCCACATACGCGGAAACAAAACACAAAAGCGACTGTCGTGTACAGGAATTTCTCCTTTTCTGTCATCGCCTATTTCGTAACGTTCTTTTACTTTAAACGCTCCCTTGTCTTTGTTGGCGTCGATATATTGTTCGGCGTCGAAGCGGGACAGGAAAGACTGTGTTGTGCCGGTTTCTTTATTCTCGACAATATATTTCCGCACATAAACAGGCGTATCGTCTTTATAATCGGTTACAGGCGTGTTGAATTGTCCTCCGTATACCAATGGAGTTCGTCCGTATTGTTCTCTGTTGAGGTATGCCAATAATGCCACGGCATCTTCGGGATTGTTTTCATCGATGGGAGGGTTGGCATTGGAGCGAACAGGTAACATCAAAAAGGTGGAATATCCTACCAAAATGAATACCAACGACAACAGACCGGTGTTGAGTAAACGTTTCTTTTTCTTTTCCGAATAATACAATCCCCATGTCAGCAATCCGGCAATGAGCAAGAAATAAAAGACCGTCCCCACATAAAATCCGGTGTGCAGCGCATTGGCAAAAAAGCGTTCAAAGAAACTTGAAATCTTTACCGTATAAGGCACTATTCCCCAAAGAATAACAGCCACCAACACAAAAGAAAGCAACAAAGCGTATATTGTTCCTTTGGTAGAGGATTTGTATTTGCGGAAATAGATCACCAACACCATTGCGGGCAACGTCAGCAGGTTTAGCAAATGGACGCCGATAGACAATCCGATAATATAGGCAATCAGGATAATCCAACGATACGAATAATTGCTGTCGGCGACTTCGTCCCATTTCAGGATAGCCCAGAAAACCACTGCCGTACACAGCGACGACATCGCATACACTTCGCCCTCTACCGCCGAAAACCAAAAGGTATCGGTAAACGTATATGCCAATGATCCCACCAGCGCACTTCCGAAAACAGCCAAGATTTTAGAATTGGTCAAACTGCCCTGTTTTGCCGTTGCCAATTTTTTCCCCAACATGCTTATCGACCAAAACAAAAACATAATGGTAAAACCGCTGCACAAGGCAGACATTGCATTAATGGTGAAAGCAACTTGGGTTGGATCGCTTGCAAAAAGCGAAAACAAACAGCCTATCAATTGAAAGGTAGGCGCTCCGGGAGGGTGTCCCACTTGCAATTTGTGTGCCGTTGCGATATATTCTCCGCAATCCCAAAAACTGACGGTTGGTTCTGCCGTCATAATATACACAGCCGATGCTATGATACATACCGCCCAACCCAATACATTGTTGATTAACTTATAATTTTTCTGCATAATAAAATTTTTACATTATTATAATATCTGTAAACAGACCAAAAATACGATTGTCTTCTAAACAATACCTGAAATTAAATATTTGACAAAGGTACTATTTTTTTCTTTTTCTTTTCGATAAAAACAGTATTCCTTATCAATCATTTTGAAAATGTTGTTATTGCGGCAGGTCTCCGTTTTGTTTTCAATTCTCTTTCTATCTTTGTGATAAAGTTGAATGTTCGCTCATACATTTTTTCGGGCGTAATGCTCGGCGAGGGCGAAAAACGCACATATTCACAGTCTTGCAGTGTGTGAACAAACTCGTTGATGGAATCTTCGTTCATGTCTCGTTCGGATAGCTTTTGATATGCCGTTTCCAACGAAAGTTGGCTCATCGGAATATGAAATTTATCGCTGATATATCCCCACAACACTTTCGATATTTCGATATAAAAGGCTTCGTCCTGTTTGCTTTTGAGCAATTTCTCTGCTTTTTTCAAACGATTTCGAGCTGTTTTCGAGGCTTTTTTGTTGCGAAGCAAAGCCAGATTTTGTTGTTCTTTTATCTTTTTGCGAAGCAGGATAATCAAAACCGCCAACAACAAAACAGGGAAAAACAACAGACACCAATACAGCGGAGAGGCAAAAAACGGCGTTTGTTGCAGTTGCAGTTTTGGGTTTGTTTTTATGTGCCGAATATCATTTCCCAACACTTTTATATCCGATTTGTTGCTTGTATTGTACGAAACGGCGTTTCCGCCCTGTGCTTTGTCGACGTTTAATGTAAATTCGGGTGTTTGCAGCGTAACATAGCTTCCTTTTCGTTTGTCGAAATAAACAAAATTTGCCGGCGGAATCACATAATCGCCTTCCACCCTCGGAATTAAAACATATTCAAAGGTTCGAGAACCTGTTACACCCGAAAGACTTGTGTGAATGTTGTCTTTTGTTTCGGGATCATGCACGGCAATGTCGATTGGAAAATGCAGATCGAGCGGCTCGATATATTGCAAATTGCCCGAACCCGAAATGGTTACCGACAGGTTGGTGGCGTCGTTGGCGTTGAGTTTGTCTCGGCTCAGTTTTGCGTTCAACTTAAAATCGCCTGTCAATCCGCTGAAATCGTGGGGTTTGTTGGCGGCGGGAACATCTTTTACCTGCATGTTCACCGCATTGGAAGATATTTTCAGATCAACATTTTCTATGCGGCTTCCGCCGAAAAACATATCGAAAATATCATTGCTTCGGCGCTGTTCCACAAGCACTTGCACAAGCAAATCCGATTCCATGGGCGTAATGGTCAACTTTCCGCTTTTTTGCGGATAGACAGCCATGGTATAAATATCTGTTACCATAAATTTTTTCCCATCGATAATTTCTTCTTTTTGAGCGGGTTCTGTATCGGGATTGGTCAAATCGTATGTCCAAAAACCTTGGGCAGTTGGGCGACTTGTAACCTGATAGCGATAACGATACGCCTGCGGTCCCAAATACAGTTTATACGAAACTATCACCTGCTCTCCAACATACGGATTGGCATTGGAAACCGAAGTTTTGATGAAAAAATCGTTTTTGTTAAATCCCTGTATGTTAGCGGTTTGTTGTGCCTGCCTTTGATTGCCTTGATTCTGCTGTTGATTTTGCGAAGCAGCCACCACCCGAATGTTTACCGCATTGGACATTATTTTTTGGTTTTTCACTTGAAAAGCCACTGCGGGAAGCGTAAAAGTACCCTCTTTTTCTGCTATCAACGTATATGTGTACGAAAAAGACTGTTTTGTGTTCACCTGTCCGTTGATGATACTTGTAGAAGTGGAAGATTGTGTACTTGGACCTCCGCCGAATGTGAAGTTGGCAAAAGCTATCGACGGCAGTTTATCCGCCCGCTCGTTGAGTTCGTAGGTCAGATGGAATGCTTGCCCTGCCGCTACCTGCGAGGGTGCTTTGGCGGTGCAGCTTACCTGTGCGTGCAATATTTGTACGGAAATAATTCCTGTAATAAAACCGATAAAACCGTATTTCAAAAATAATTTTTTGTTTCTCATATTTATTATTACCAATCTTTTTCTTGTTTTACGGGTCGAGATTGTTGATTTTCCAAACGTGCGGCTTTTTCCTGTGTTTTTTTCTCGTTGGTTTGCAATGCGTCCAATTTACGTTTGGTATCCTGATTGTCTTGATCCTGTTGCCGTTGCTGTTGTTGTTCGTTTTTCTCTTTTTGTTGATCTTTTTGCTGTTGCTGATTTTGATTTTGCTGTTGATCTTTGTTTTGTTGATCTTGATTTTGATCCTGTTGATCTTTATTTTCTCCGTTTTGCTGCTGTTGTTGTTGTTGCTGTTGGGCAATCAACTTTTTCTTGGCGTATTCCAGATTGTATTTGGTATCCATATCCGACGGATTGGCTTTCAGAGAACGTTTGTACGCATCAACTGCCTCCGAATATTTCTGTTGCTGCATAAGGCTGTTGCCCAAATTATGATAGGCTTTCGCTTTTACTTTGTCGCTTACATCTGTATTTTCTGTCACTTTGGTATTTTCTTTGGCGGCTTCTTCGTATTTTCCCTGTTTGTACAGAGACGCCGCTTGATTGTACATGCTTTTGTAATAATTGCCTGTACTCGTATTTGATTTAAGATAAAGAGTAGAAGCCTTTTCGTAGAGTTGTTGAGCCTGTTGTGTTTTTACGGCAATATCTTCTTTGTTGCTTTCTCTGTTTTTTTCTTTCAATTGGGCGGCTTCTTTTTCCAAATCGGAAGCGGCTTTGTATTGGCGGTTGCCTTCCCGCAATGCTTTTATTTCTTCGGTGGTTTGTGCCGATGTTGTTTGCCACAATCCTGCACCTGCCAACACAAAGAAAACAGCAAGTTGTTTGCCTTTCAGCCATGCAAATCCATTAAAACGAAACATCTTTTTATTGTATAACAAAATTTCTGTAATCAACAAAACAAAGGCTGCCCAAAGCGGAATGTAATATCGACTTTCGTATCGGGAAAAAACCACATCTTCTATTTCCGCTTTTTCCAATTTGTCTAAATCTTTCCGTAAAATATCAAAACCGATATGGGCATTGTTGGCGTGAATATAACTTCCGTTGCCTGCCTGTGCAATTTCTTGCAATATTTGTTCATTGAGGCGGGTAATTACGGTATTGCCTTCTTTGTCTTTTTGATAATCGTTACCGCCGGACGCTCGCAAAGGAATGGGTTCGCCCAACGAATTGCCAACGCCTATTGTATAAACTCGTATTCCCTTTTTTGCTGCGGCAGACGCCATATCAACGGCTTCGGTAAAATGGTCTTCTCCGTCGGAGATGACCACAATTACTTTTTGTGTCAGCGGTTGATTGGGAAGAACGGCAACATCTTTTTGCGGCAACATCGAAGCGGCAGCCTTGTCGATAGCCGTAGCAATATCTGTTCCCTGTGTTGAAATCATGCGGGTAGAAATGTTGGAGATAAACATTTTTGCGGCAGCATAATCCGAAGTAATCGGCAGTTGCACAAACGCATTGCCCGCAAAGACCACAATACCTGTGCGGTCGCCTTTCAACTCGTCTACAAACAGCGACATGGCTCTTTTTGCCGCTTCCAGACGGTTGGGAGTGTAATCCTGTGCCAACATACTGTTGGAAACATCTACACAAAGCATAATATCTATGCCTTTTCGTTTGCCTTTCTCTACTCCCGCACCCAATTGCGGATTTGCCAAAGCTGTTACAAGGCATATCCAAATCAGACAAACCAAAATAAATTTAAGGTTTTGCATTTTCAACGAAGAATCGGGCGTTAAAAGTTTCAACAACGGCGTTTCTCCGTAGGTACGCCATATTTTTTGCTGTCGATAGCGGATATACACATATAATCCTACCAAAACAGGTACCAACAACAACGCATACAGTACATATTCATTCTCGAATCTAAGCATATTTTACCACTTTTTATTTTTCACTAACGCATACTAACGGATTTTAATTGTAATTCGTGCGGAAAAATATTTTTCTTTTTTTTGTCATTTTTTTTTGGCGTGAAGATTATCGTTATAAAAAAAGGTGTACCTTTGCAGGAAATTTATTACACTAAAAATATAAGTCTATCATGAAGAAAATATTTTCGATTTCGGTTATGGCAGCATTTGCCGTTTGTATGTTTACCAATATAAATGTAAATGCTCAAAAAGTAAAATTTGCAGGAACGGTAAAGTTTCATACAAAATATGAGGGAGATACAGACCCGCAAAAACATGTTCCGCACGATCAGATCTACACGTTGTTTGGAAATAAACAAAAGGCTGCTTATGCAGATGGTCAAGTTTTGGTTATAACAAACAATGATGCGTTGACAACCACTTTTTTGTATAATATTCCGGGAAATAAAATGGGATATATAGATACCTCCGAAAAGTACGATCCGGCAACGGCAACCACAAAAATTACCATTACGGAAGGAACGGATACAAAAACAATTTGCGGATATGTTTGTAAACGATACGATGTGAAGATATACGATGAGGAAGAAGATGAAGAAGTGATGGTAATTGTATATACAACCACAGAAATAGGAGAAAACGAGAATATAAACGCAATGTCTGTACCCGGTCTCAGCGGTTTTCCTTTGTATACAGAAGTAGAGTCTGACGGTGTAAAACAAATTCAGGAAGCAACAGAAGTGAAAAAAGGAAAAATCAAAGCGGTTGATTTTCTGATACCGTCGGATTATACCATGTATGGTTCTGCGGAAGAAATACAGCAAAAAATTCAAGAATTGTACGGTGAAGAATAATAAGTGAGATATTAAAAAGTAAAAAGACACCTGTATTCTCAATGCAGGTGTTTTATTTTGAACACAACAGCAATGAAGTTTATAGATACGCATTCTCATTTATATATTCAAGACTTTGATAAAGACCGAGATACGGTGATACAGGAAAGTCTGCAAGCCGGCGTTTCTCATATCTTGTTGCCGAATATCAATTTGGATACCTTGCCGCACATGCTGCATGTTTGCAAGGCATATCCCGATGTTTGTTTCCCGATGACAGGTTTGCACCCTTGCGATGTGAAAGCAAATTACAAAGATGTTTTGGAACAAATATTTGTTCAATTTGATACATATAAATATATAGGTATAGGCGAAGTCGGTATTGACCTGTATTGGGATAAATCGTTTTTGGAAGAACAAAAAGACGCTTTGCGTATTCAAATTCGGTTTGCGTTGAAACACGATTTGCCGATAATCATTCATAAACGGCAGTCGTATTACGAAACAATGGAAGTGTTGGACGAATTTTCGTCGGAGAAACTCAAAGGGATATTTCATTGTTATTCGGGCAGTGTCGATCATGCTTTTGCTGTGATAGAAAAAGGTTTTTTGTTGGGAATAGGAGGGACGGTAACGTATAAATCGTCGAATTTGGATACGGTTTTGCCTGCTGTTCCGTTGGAAAAAATTGTCTTGGAGACCGATTCGCCCTATCTTACTCCTGTTCCTTATCGCGGCACACGCAATAAAAGTGCTTATATTCCGATTATAGCTCAAAAAATAGCAGACATAAAACAAATAACATTGGAAGAAGTTGCCGCTCAGACAACAAAAAATGCAATAGAACTGTTTTCTTTATGATGAATAAACCCAAGATATTGATTATTTACACCGGCGGAACGATAGGAATGATACAAGATCCGGAAACGAAAAGTTTGATTCCTTTCAATTTTGATTCCATTTACGATCAAATTCCCCGTTTATCGTTTTATGATATAGATATAGATACTTTTTCGTTTGAAAATCCCATCGATTCTTCGGATATGAATCCGCAAGATTGGAAGCAGATCGCCGAAAAAATCTATGAACAGTATCATGCTTACGATGGTTTTGTTATTCTTCATGGAACAGATACTATGGCATATACGGCTTCGGCGTTGAGTTTTATGTTTGAAAATCTTTCCAAACCCATTATTCTCACAGGGGCGCAGTTGCCGTTGGGCATTGCCCGCACCGACGGACGGAATAATATTATCAATTCGGTAGAAATGGCTTCCGCCAAAAACGCTGACGGTCTTCCGATGATTCCCGAAGTCTGTATTTGTTTCGAGAGCAAACTCTATCGGGGAAACCGCACTTATAAAAACAATGCGGAAAATTTTGATGCTTTCACTTCGCCCAATTATCCGGTGTTGGCAAATGTGGGCGTGAGCATTAAATACAATAAAGAATATATAGTTTCGGCGTCTTCGGAAGAGTTGAAGTTGCATACCGAAATGGATTCCAATATCGCCATTTTGAAACTGTTTCCCGGAATAACGGCTTCGGTGATAGAATCCATACTGCATGCCAAAGGTTTGCGGGCGGTGATTTTGGAAACGTATGGTGCGGGAAATGCGATTAAGTCCGATTGGTTTATCCGTTTGTTGCGAGACGCGGTTTTGCGAGATATTATTATTGTCAATGTTACGCAATGCAAGGGTGGCGGCGGTGTTGACGAAGGGAAATATGAGAGCAGTTATTTGCTCGGAAAAGCAGGAATTGTCGGCGGATATGACGTCATTACAGAGAGTGCGGTAACAAAAATAATGCATCTTTTGGGAAACGGCAACAATAATGAAAAAATTAAAGCGTTATTTGGTAGACCGTTACGTGGCGAAATGACGATTAAATAATGGTTGAAAAAATATATGAGAAAAAAGCGGTTTCTTATTGTTTTTTTTTATAATTTAGCGGTTTGAAAAAAGACGGTAAAATGAACGAAGGAGAGGTGTCCGAGTTGGTCGAAGGAGCACGCCTGGAAAGTGTGTATACCCCAAAAGGGTATCCGGGGTTCGAATCCCTGTCTCTCCGCTATTTTTTTGAATAAATTAAATAAAGTAATTAGTAAATTAATATTAACAAAGTAAAAATTAATAAAAGTACGTATGAAAAAATTAGTAGCATTGATGGCGATTGCCGGATTCTTTACATTTGGAATGTCAAATGTTGTTTTGGCACAAGATGAACCGGTTAACACAACAGAAGAACAAACACAAGTTCAACAACAACCTGCGACACCCGCAGCAGAAAACGGTGGTCAGGAAGACGTAGTAGTCGATAAACCTTTCCACCAAGTATTGAAAGACAAATTTATTGAAGGAGGCGCTGGCTGGATGACCCCCATTTTGATATGTTTGATCATGGGATTGGCGTTGGTGATTGAGCGAATTATTTACCTGAATTTAGCAACAACCGATACCAAAAAGTTGTTGGATGGCGTAGAAAAAGCATTGGCAAAAGGCGATGTGGAAAAAGCAAAAGAACTTTGCCGCAACACAAGAGGTCCTGTTGCCAGCGTATTTTATCAAGGTTTGGATCGCTATGGCGAAAGTATTGACGACATTGATAAAGCTGTGGTTTCTTATGGTGGCGTGCAAACGGCACGTTTGGAATCGAACATGTCTTGGATAGGTTTCTTTATCGCGGTTGCTCCTTCTTTGGGATTTTTGGGAACGGTAATTGGTATGGTTCAAGCATTTGACGATATTG
>JAIRTU010000095.1 GCA_031254735.1 Bacteroidales bacterium
AACGGTGCGGGAAAAACCACATCGTTTTATACCATCGTCGGTTTGATAAAGCCTTTGCAGGGAAAAGTGTTTTTCAACAACGAAGATATTACCGAAATGCCGATGTACAAAAGAGCGCGAATGGGCATCGGCTATCTGGCTCAGGAAGCCTCTATTTTTAGAAATCTGACGGTAGAAGACAATATCCGTAGCGTGTTGCAGTTCACAAATTTGAGCAAGGCAGAACAACGAGCGTCGTTGGAAAACCTGTTGGACGAGTTTGGTTTGCAGAAAATACGCAAAAATAAAGGAATGCAACTCTCCGGCGGCGAAAGACGAAGAACAGAAATTGCACGCAGTCTTGCAACCAATCCCAAATTTATTCTGCTGGACGAACCTTTTGCCGGCGTAGACCCTATCGCGGTAGAAGACATACAGTCGATTGTGGAAAAGCTGAAACATAAAAACATCGGTATCCTCATCACCGACCATAATGTAGATGAAACACTCGCCATTACCGATTACGCCTATATTCTGGTGAATGGAAATGTTTTTTGTTCCGGCACACCCGAAGAGTTAGCCAACAACGAAGCCGTCAGAAAAGTATATCTGGGAGAGAAATTCACACTGCGACGATAATCCCATATTTATTAGCGGTATTCTAACAGTTGCTCGCCGAAACGAAGCCTTCCGTTCAGGCGAAACGAAGCCCTTCGTTCAGGCGAAACGAAGGGCTTCGTTCAGGTCAAACGAAGGGCTTCGTTCAGGTCAAACGAAGGGCTTCGTTCAGGTTAAACGAAGGGCTTCGTTCAGGCGAACAACAACTCACAGCAGTAAAAAAATATAAATCAATCATTTAGTAAATTAAATATAAAGAGGTAGAAGATTATAGAAAGGCAAAGTATTGGAAAAAGTTTACCCATATCTTACCTGATAATGATTGCGATTAACTAATTATCAATGGTTGATTGTTAATGACGCTCTGTTGTTTCGGTGGGGGCATTATTATTCACTATTCGTTATTAACTATTCACTGTTTCCAAAGGGGGCTTTTTGGCTTGTTTCGTCTTTATTTTTTTCTGCGGATAGTTTTGTGCAATGCCGTTTCGATCAGGTTGTGTATTTCTGCCGAAAATCGAAATCTGTAAATGATGAAACCGCCGATACACGCCATTGTTATGGAACATAATCCGCGATCTGCCACGTTGAGGAATAAAGAATGAACATCTACGCCTCTGATAAGCGGAGAAAGGGTAATGCTCCAAACGAAATTCAGCAGAAAAAGCCCGATCATCAACCCGAAAACGGCTAACTGTTTAAGCGAAAACGGCGAAACTTTCATCTTGTAATACGTCAGACCCAATAGACAGGAAAAATAAATGAAAAAAGAAAACAATGTCGCCAATGCCGCACCGTTGATTTCCCAGATTGGAATTAATTTCAGATTTAAAAAGATAGACAGGGCAGTCAGTCCGAACGTGAAAAGGAAAGAATAATAATAATACTTTGAAAAATTGAGTACGGTAGTCCCTATGCTGAATGCCGAATTGAACAATCGGGATAATCCGAGAATGAAAACCACCCATTTCCCGGCTCGATAGTAGTCTCCATTGGGAAGAACATCGAAAAAGAAATCAATATTTATCCAGATAAAAAAGAATAACAGCGACCCGACCAGCAACTGATGAAAAGAAACGCTTTTGCACAGTCGGTTGGCTTTGACGGCGTCTTTTTCTTTGATGGCACGCGATACTTCCGGTTGAGAAATAGCACCCAGCGAACGGTACGGAATTTCGATGATAGCCACCGTGTACATGGCAATGGTGAAGATACCGTTGTAGTCCAACCCCATTTTGCTGCTGATAAAAAAGGTGTTGAGCATGGGAGTAACGGTTGTGCCCAACGAAGCAATAATCAAAAAAAGCGTGTACGAGCCGATGTCGGTTCGTAGCTTTTTGTCGATGTATTTAACGTCGGGTTTCAGCGAGACTTTGTCTAAGGAAAACATATAGAAAATGTTCAACAACAACGCAATGCCGTAAACCATGCAAAAGGCGATGATGAATTGATATTGCGTAAATATCCCAAGTCCGTAAAGCAAATAAACGCAAATAAGCATAAGCCGAATAACCACCTCTCGGATAAATTTGGGAATAACAATACGCATCAAGACGTTGGAGTTGGTCTCGAAAACACTTATGTACAAAGAAAACAGTGCCAGAGGAATTACAAAGTTGGAATAATCGACAAAAAGCGGTGATTCTCTCAGGAAAAATCCGGTAATGGTGTCTTTGAATATCAGGAAGAACATCAGGACGATGAAAAAACCGATAAGCGGAAGCAGAAGCGTCCAAAAGAAAAAGCCGTGATCTTTTTCTTCCGAGTTTTTGAAATAAGGATAAAAGCGAATAATGGAAGCATTTGTTCCCAACGAAGCCAAGCCTGCAAACAGCAGTCCTGCATTCAGCAGCACGTTGGTCAAACCTATTTCTTCTGCTGTCAGATACCGCATCATGATAAAATAGGTCATGATAAACCCAACGAAAGCACCTGCGTAATTGACAATTGTTCCTTTTATACTTTGTCGTATGACAACACCCATGTTTTTATTTTAAAAATAATACCTCTAAATTTTTCCGAAAATAATACGGCAAAAGTAATCAATTATTTTATACCGCAAATAAACAACTCACATTTTCGATACGATAAGATAATATACCGGTTGATTGTGAATTGATAAT
>JAIRTU010000165.1 GCA_031254735.1 Bacteroidales bacterium
GGCTTGGAAACCAAACGTGACGAGATCGGAAATGTGTTGATTTCCAAATCGGCAACGCCCGGAAAAGAAAACGTTACGCCTGTTGTGTTCCAAAGCCACATGGATATGGTGTGCGAGAAAAACAATGATACCGTTTTCAATTTCGACGCCGATCCTGTTCAACCATGGATCGACGGAGAATGGATAAAGGCAAAAGGAACAACTCTCGGCGCAGACGACGGCATCGGAATGGCAATCGCTTTGGCTTTGCTTGAAGATAAAACCCTCGAACACGGCAAGATAGAATGCCTTTTTACGGTAGATGAAGAAACCGGTCTTAGCGGTGCATTTGCTTTGGAAAGCGATTTTCTGAAAGGAAAAATGCTGTTGAATTTAGATTCGGAAGACGAAGGACAGTTTTTTATCGGTTGTGCCGGCGGAAAAGATACGGTTGCCAAAATGGATTACGAAAAACAGGCTGTTCCGCCGGATATGATTCCGTATAAACTCACTGTCAAAGGATTGAAAGGCGGTCACAGCGGCGACGACATCAACAAAGGTTTGGGCAACGCCAACAAAATATTAAATCGTGTTTTGTATAAAGGAACGTATTCGTTCGACATTGCAATTGCTCATATTGATGCAGGAAATTTACGCAATGCCATTGCACGAGAAGGAGTTGCAATCATTACCGTTCCGAAAGAAAACGCCAAAGATTTTGAGGCATTTGTACGCTCTTTCGACAAGACGGTAAAAGAAGAATTGAACGTTACCGATCCCAACGTGGAAGTGAAACTCGAAAAAACAGATATGCCCGATTTTGTGATGGACGATTTTACGCAGTCTGACCTGGTAGACGTTTTGTATGCCTGTCCTCACGGCGTGCTGGCAATGGATCAGGCTATCGAAAATTTTGTGGAGACCTCCACCAATTTGGCTTCGGTGAAAATGGACGACAGACAAATTACTGTTACCACCAGTCAGCGTTCGTCCAAAGAAAGCAAGAAAGAAGATGCCGTCAATATGGTGTCGGCGGTGTTTGGATTGGTGGATGCAGATGTGGAAAATTCGGACGGTTATCCGGGGTGGTCGCCCAATCCGAAATCGGAAGTGCTGAACGTGTTGAAACAGGCGTATATCAATTTGTTTAAAAAAGAACCTTTGGTGCTGGCTATTCATGCGGGATTGGAATGCGGACTTATTGGAGAAAAATATCCCGATATGGATATGATTTCCTACGGTCCTACGCTGCGAGGAGTGCATTCTCCCGACGAACGTCTGTTGATAGAAAGCGTGCTGCAAGTCTGGGATTTGACTGTTGAGTTTTTGAAAATACTCAAATGATTTGTAAGAGGTTACTGTTCTGAATAATGGTTAGTGCCACTCTTTCGTTTCGTTAGAGTGGCATTTTTCTTTTGTCTGAACTATGATTTATATGATTACTGTGATTAATTCAAACTTTCGAGGTTTGGTAAACCTCACTGCAAATACCTCCGCAAAAACAAAAAAAACAGTACCTTTGCAAGATGAAAAACAGGGTGAGATACAGAGTTACAAATAGAAATCTTTCCTTTTGGGAAGAGGCAAAAGAGATGTGTGATTATGAAGCAAAACCATCAATATATCCGTTGTTTGAGAAGTGTCCGTTTATGTCGCCGTATGCGTATTGCAACAACAATCCTATAAATCTCATTGACCTATATGGGAAACAGGCAATTCTCCCTGACAACCCTCCTCCAAGTAAAAATCAACAACAAAGACTAATTAAAAATGAATGATAAAATGTTGATAATGCCGTTTTTATGTATATGTAATTTCATTTTTTCACAAAATTGGATAAATCATACTATTATCAGAAATGATAATGATTATGTCTCATACAAAGATACTATTAGTCTACAAGAAGATACACCTCTGTATATTAAAGAGAGAATACAATTGTTTTTTGATAAAATCGAAACAGACAAATATGATATGGAATATCAACAACGCAATTGTATTTTCAAAGTGTCATATTCTAAGGATATAGATATATATATTGCCAAAAACCGGTTATTCCATAGAATCAATTATTACTTTTTTTGTTACAATAAATCAAATAACAAATTTTCAGATAGTCCGTATTGTATAAATGGGAATTGGATAGAGAACGATGAAGCCGGATTTCAAAATAAATTATCTACACCTCCTTTATTCTCTGTCAAAAATATTATTAAAAACAAAGAGAGTATTATTCTAAAAGAAAGAGTTCATAATAGCAATTCTTATAATGCAGTAATAAGTCATTATTTAGAAATAGATAATAATATGAATTTTATTGTATTATTCCATATTGAAGATACTTATCTGTATAACAGCCCTGAAATAGATAAAAATAATACATATATCATACATAGAACATATAACGACGGAAAAGTTGATTGCAATTTATCAATTAATGGAAACGAAGAAATGAATATTGGGTCTTTTGAAATAGATATTGATAGTGAATTTGAAATGATAAAAAACAAAGTTTTCTTAAATTCAGATTATATTGATTATTTAGTAACAGGCAGTGGAA
>JAIRTU010000212.1 GCA_031254735.1 Bacteroidales bacterium
GCTTTCTGTGGGACGAAGAACCTTCCGACGAACAGCTTCAGGCGCTTATGCAGGAAGTCGGTGAAGATGTGCGCCGCCAGAGCGAACGTATAGAGCGACAGATGAAGGAAAAACTGGAAAAGGAATATGCGAGTGCGCTTGCCGCTCGTCAAAACAGGCATAATGGAAAAACAGTATGCTGATATACATGCGTGGGCAAACATTATTTTTCAGGCAGTTCGTAATGACAATAGTTCGTTATAAAAGTAATTAAACCGGCAAAGGTACGTCTGAGCCGATTTTCATGCAATATGTAATCGCGGAGACGTTTACGAATTTTGGAGTTTTTTGTAAGGAAAAGGGAATGAAAAAACGTCTTGGGATGAGGAGGGCGTGAGGGGAAAAAAGTTGAAAATCAACTCTCAAATTCTTTAAATAACTCATCCAAATTATCAGCAAACTTTTCTAATTCAGGTGTTGTATTTTCTCCTTTCGCCGTTCGATACTTGGACAAGTATGTGCGTTCCTTTAGTTGGAGCGATTGTAGAATTGCAGTGCGCCACGCTTGATTATTCTCTTTTGGTAGCCGTTCGTAAAGTTTGTGTATGAGGTAGTAAACACGGTTTCGCTCGCCGTTTTTAATGACAAATTGTTCGGATGATGGCAGTAAATTCAAAACAGCGTATAAATCCAATTCGGATATATTTTCAAACTGCTCATCGTTGCACTCTTTGTGAATGGCTGAAATTAAAGACATATCGAAATATGCACCGCTTTGAGGAGTGGTTTCAGCTTTCGGTAGATACTTTTCCAGTATTTCGCTAAATATTTGGCTTAATGACAGAAGCAACTGGAATTTGTTATCAAGGTATTTTTGAGCTGTATTTTCGGCTTCTTTTTGCTGTTCGTAGAGTAATGACAACACTTTTTTCTCATCCTTGTAACGCTTCGTCAATTCTTCGTGCTTTTCCCAAAGGCGTTTTTCTTCTTGTTCGGTATGTATTCTAAAACCGATGATGTATAATGAGTTATCTACTTTTTTATACTCTTTCCAAATTTCTTGCGTGATGTGAATTTGGTTGGCTATTGGGGTATCGTGTTGTTTAGCGAATTTTTCGCACGCTTGTTTAACGTCAATATTTTCAAATGTTTGCTTGTTTGCAGAAATCAATTGAACGTTGCGTTGAATTTCTTTATCCAGACTTTTCAACAAAACTCTACTTTGCTCCGCTTCAGTTTGTACCACCAAATCAATCAGCATCGTTTCAAACGGTTGAATATCGCTGAATTGAGCGTGGAAATCCGCAACAAATCGTTGCTGTTCAAACTCAATGGAACGGCTGTCCGAAATTTCGGAAATCAGCGCATTGAGCTGGGTGTATCGAGGAAGTATTTCGGTGATGCTGGGCATTGTTTTATTGTCGTTCGAGTAAGTTGTAATTTGCGCAAGAGGCTCTTGCGTAATTGAAATTTCACTATTTATCAATATTATCCATTCAAAAAATCATCCAAATTCCACGCTGAAATATGCTCCACTCCTTCATTGGTCGGGATTTTGTAATCGTCCATACTTACCACGAATTTATCAAAATTGTCATCTATCAGTTTCAATGAGCGGTATTCTCGCTCGATAGTTTGTTCTTCTGTTAGTTGTAGTGTAACTTGCAAATACATTCTTCGCTCGCCTTTTATCGCCACAAAATCAACATCGGTGTCTTTTATCGTTCCCACATAAACCTGATAACCGGCATGTCGCAAACTCAAATAAACGGCATTTTCCAACAAATAACCTATGCCGTAACCGTATCCGGCGTAAAGATAATTGCGATAACTTAAATCGTTCAGATAGTATTTACTGTTGCCCGAAATCGTGTCCTTGCCCTTAATATTGTAGCGTTCGGCACGATGAACCAAGAAGGAATTTTCGAGGTAAGTGATGTACGACGACAAGGTTTCGTAGTTTGTTTTCCGTTTTTTGGATGCGAAAAAGTTGATGATATTTGTGATGGAAATCAGATTGGATGCAGTATTTACCAAATAGACAAATAAATCGTCCAACAGCTTCACGTCCTTTATATTATACCGTCCCACAATGTCGCGCAACATCACCGTATCTTTGATGGACGACACGTAATTTTGCTTCATTTCTTCGTTGGGCAGATTGAATAGTTCGGGCAACGCACCGCTTTGAAGGAATTTTTTGTAACTGTTGCTCCCAATCTCCTGTCGGGTTATTCCGCAATATTCCGTGTAGCTGAACGGAAACACTTCAAATTCAACGTACCGTCCCGACAAAAGCGTGGCTAATTCTCCCGACAAAAGATTGGAGTTGGAACCGCTGATAAATAGTTCGCACGGCTCGGCAAAGTCCTGAGAATGAGAATTAACGAACCGCTCCCATTCATCAATATATTGTATTTCGTCCATAAAAATATAGACTTTGCCCGTCGGGTTGAGCGTTTGCCGATAAGCTTTGTAGAGTTCTTCCAATTCCACAGCACTTCGCAAAGTGGCTAATTCCATATACTCTTTGTTGATATAAAGAATGTTTTCACTCTGCACGCCTTCAGAAATCAGTTTGGATGCGGTTTGGCGCAAGATGTAACTTTTCCCTGCACGTCGCTGACCTACAAGTACTTTTACCAATTTATTGCCAATGTATTGACCTATTTTATCGGTGTAAAATGTACGGGGATAGCCCAAATCAATCGGATTGCCGCCCCAGAAATTGTACTTTCTTATGGAGTTAATAATTTCAATCATAGTTGAATATTTTCTGCAAATATAGTTATTTTCAAACATACTTGAAAATATTTATAGGATTTAATCTGATTATTTTTACAATTGATTGAATTTACTCATCGCATTGGCTTTAATATCATCAGCAATGTCAATATAGGGTTTCATCGCCTTGTAATCGCTGTGTCCCGTCCATTTCATCACCACGTTAGCCGGAATGCCGAGTGAAAGTGCGTTGCGGATGAAGGTTCTACGTGCGGTGTGCGTACTCAAAACTGTATACTTTGGCAAAATGGTTTCAATGCTTTTGGGCAAATGTGAATCGCAGGATTTTGATGCCCAGATTGCTGCCACGACACTCTCAATGCTGCAATATAATCTGTTTTCAACGGTCAAAAGGTTTGAGAGTTATGAAAGTTTCGGCGCCCTGTTCCGGGCTGCAAAGGGGGAAACGCTTGAACTGCATGTCAAAGAACGTATATGGTTGATTATAGAAGAAATACTAACCGCCTTGTCGGATTAGGTTGAAATAGATATTGATTTTT
>JAIRTU010000279.1 GCA_031254735.1 Bacteroidales bacterium
TCTCAACAAAATGGATATTTATTATTATGGTTATGATTTTGAAAATTGCGTAAATCTCTTGTTTCTTATCGATTCTTTGTTTTCTCCCGGCGAAAACGATGTTGCCTTTTTCTCGGAAAACTATCCCTTGCTGCAAGATTATCCGCCGTTTGCTGCATGGGCAGAAAACAGAAGAAAATTGTAGTGGTAAGTGGTTATATTACAAGTTCGTTTACACTCTAAGGCGCTACATCTGTTTCACAAGGTTGTTTACAAATCCCTTAAGGGATTTCGCCGACTAAGGCAAGCAAAATATCATAAGTTCGTTTACATATTTCAAAAAATCAAGGTAATAACATAGCGAAAGGAAAAATATGATGTATTGTTGTTCCCTGACTGACAACTAATACCTATTTTTCCAAAATAATTTCAACAACAACATACGTATATTTGAGAGCAGGTTTGACGGGGAAAGATTCATTAAGCAATTTTAGTCTCAAATCACTTTTTATAAATCGGATAAAAACCAATTTTCCCTCTTCTACAAAAATTTTTTTAGTTAAATCTATTTCTTTTTTCAGCGATATTTTATTATAAATTCCGGCTGCCATTTGTTGGGGTGTTCGATTTGACTGTGAAGAATATCTATGCTTTTCATTGTGAAACACAGTAAATTCCTTTGCTCTTTTTTGCAAATCTTCAAAAGACGTAAATGTTTGAGTATTATAAAAATACTTTTGAACATTGTTGTTGAACTTTTCAATAATTCCGTTTCGCCAAGGTTCGGCAGGTGGAATAAAAATCGGAGTGACTCCATTGCAAAGAGCTGCCCTCGTCAGCAAACCTAAACCTCGCGGATAACGATTACTCCCTCTGAAAGACAATTCATTATCCATTTGCAAAAAATCAGGCAGTTGATAGTTTCGCCAAAAATCAAGCATGCAGGGAACAATACTTTCCGCTGTCTTATCCGGTATCGGGTAAACACCGCCAAAATGAGTTTCTGTGTCTATAATATTATAAAAATAAAAACGAAAACCACCTTTGAGATACCTCGGTCCCACTAAATCCATTTGTTGTACATTTGAAAAATCATTGGGGTATTCCGCAGTCTTCAAACGTTTAACTTTCGATTTTTCAATCAGGTTATTTCGACGCAATATTCTGTTTATAGTTGAAATAGATGGAGGTTCTATTCCCAAACGCTCAAATTCATACAATATGCTTATAGCTCCTTTTTGAGCATAAATTTGGTTTGACAGACGAAGACGAATTTCTATCACTGTTTGTTCCAATGAAGATTTTGTCTTGGTTCTGATGTGCTTAGGACTATTTGAACCACTTTTGTACCATTCTTTTGATGATGACTCTTCATATTTTTTCAACCACTTATAAACCCATTGACGAGTTCGATTCAATTGTTCACAAATTGAGCTTATTGACAGTCCTTCCAAATGTAATCGAACTGCTTCTTTTCTTAAGATTTCTTCCTGTTCCATTTTTTTGTTTATTTAAAATTAGAACAGAAATTTAATCTTTTCAACGGACTTTTTCCCGCTTTTGTAAACGAACTTATGATACAATTTCCACGATTAAATGTAAACGATGTTATGACACAAAAGTGTAAACAAACTTATGAGATTTATCAACTAACAATTAACCGGTATTTTACTATCTTTGCACATCTTAAATATTTTAAACAGCGATAAGCAATAAGTATGAGTATGTCTTTGAAAGTGTGTGATTTTTTTGTCTATGTCTTTAAGCGGACAAAGAATGCCTGTTGGGTGCTTTTCAAGTTGATGATTCCGGTATCTGTTATCATTCGACTTATACAGCAAGCCGGTTGTTTGGATTATATCAGCGATGTTCTCACGCCGGTAATGGAGATAGTCGGGCTTCCCGCACAGACCGCCATTGTCTGGCTGACGGCTATGGTTGTTAACATTTACGGCGGCTTGTTGTCGTTGTTTGCTATCTATCCGTCTTTGTCCGAACCCTTGTCTGCCGCTCAAATGACGGTTTTGCTCACCATGATATTGATTGCACACACGTTTCCTGTGGAGTTGGGCATTTCGCAGAAAACAGGCATTCGGATAGTTGTTATGTTTATCATTCGGTTTGGGTTTGGCATTTTGTTGGGGGTTATTCTTTCTCGGATATATTCTTTTTTCGACTTGTTGCAAACGCCTGTGCAGGCAACGGCTGTTTTCACCACCACCGATACGTCGTGGGCGGCGTGGGCGTTGAACGAGTTGAAGAACTACGGAATTATCATCGGTGTAATTTTTCTGTTGGTAACATGTATTCATTTGTTGGATGTTATTGGTTTTTTAAAGATCGTCAACAAGTCGATGACGCCGGTGTTGCGTTGGCTTGGCATCAGTCATGCCATGCTTCCGCTTACGGTGGTTGGTCTGACATTGGGAATTGCATACGGCGGCGGCTTGCTGGTGGAAGAAGGACGACAAAAAGGATTGAAGCCGCAAGAGATTTTCTATTCCATGACGCTCATGGGATTGTTTCACAGCATTTTTGAAGATACATTATTAATGTTGTCGATGGGCGGACATTGGTCGGGAGTGATTGTTTTCAGGTGTGTGTTTGCCTTTGCCATTACTTTTTTGATTGTCCGCTGCACCAAAAACATAAACGAAAGCCGTTTCCTGAATATTTTTATGACAAAAGGCTATAAAAAACGTTACCTTACCAATAACCCTTTAAACACCGTTTCCCCATGAAAGCGATGATATTTGCGGCGGGTCTTGGCACTCGCTTAAAACAACTTACACAACACCGCCCGAAAGCGTTGGTGGAAGTGAACGGAAAACCGTTGCTGCTTCACGTTATTGAAAAATTGAAACAGGCGGGCGTCGATAATCTGATTGTCAACCTGCATCATTATCCGCAACAGATAGTCGATTTTGTTCGGAATAATGATTGGGGGGTAAATATCTGTTTTTCTTTGGAAGAAGACAAACTGTTGGACACCGGCGGCGGACTGAAAAAGGCTGCCTCTTTCTTTGATGACGGAAAGCCGTTTTTTATTCATAATGTAGATGTGATAAGCGATGTCGATTTGCAGGAAATGTATCATTATCATCTCAAAAAAAATGCTTTGGCTACGCTTGCCGTGCGAAACAGAGATACGCAGCGTTATTTTTTGTTCAACGAAAACCTTTGCCTTTGCGGACGTGAAAACAAACAAATCAACCAACGGATTGTGTTTCCCGACATTTCGACAGAAACCAAGCTGTTTCCTTTGGCGTTTAGCGGGATACATGTGGTTTCGCCGCAGATATTCGAGTTCTTTCCCGAAGAAGAAGTCTTTCCGATTATTGATTTATATACAAGAAAACACAGCCGCGTTTTTGCTTTTCTGCACAATTACGGCAATTGGAAAGACATGGGAAAAGTGGAAGATTTTCTGCTTTAAACCTCGCAATCGGCAGCAAGAAAAGCAAAGAACAATGCGTTGCTCCGGTTTTGTTATCGATAAAAGAAAGGATACTCGGCAGGGGCTGCCGATCGAACTTTCGAGAAAGATATTTTGTTTAGGGCTTGTCGATCGAATGTTTACCGTTGATCGCTACGCAATTTTTTAGTACTTTTGCAATCGATATTCTATTAGTTTTGAACAGATTTAAAATAAGATGAAAAATATAAAATATGTACGTTACGGATTTATGTTGTTGATGTGTGTGCTTCTGCTTGCCTGCGGAGATAAAAATAAGAAGATCGACCGTTCTCTTCTCCCCGGCAAATGGCAACAGGGAACATTGTTTGAAGTTTATAATGTCGACGGAACAGGACATACTTGGGACGAAGCCGATGATGTAACCGAAGAAGAAGCGCAGGAAATGACATGGACATTGGACGAAAACGAATTGACACAACTTCATAAAATGGAAATTGGCACAGGCGTCATTCCAAAGGTATATACCGTTACCGAACTCACCGCAACCACGTTTAAATATAAAGACAATTATAAGTCCTGTTCTTTTACACGTGTCAAGTGATAATATCTCGAATCAAAAGACAAAAAATGAAAAAAGTATTAAAGATTGCAGGCATCACCGCAGCTTCTTTGCTTGCCTTGACAGTGGTTGTCGGTGCGATTGTTGCGTGGCTGGTGCTTACCCCCGAACGCTTAACGCCCATTGTAAGAAAACAGGCAGAGAAATTTATCACCTGCCAAACGCATGTAGACAAAGTAGAACTGACCCTCTTTAAAACCTTTCCGCGAATAGGCTTGCAGATCAACAATCTGGTGCTTGTCAACCCGAAAGACGGTGCAACGTCGGATACGCTTGTTGCGGTGGATAAATGTATCGCCGCCTTGAATATCCGCGAATTGATAAACAACAATGCGATTATTGTCAATGAGTTTCACCTTTTGAATGGTGCTGCCAATCTCTTTGTCGATAGTGCGGGAAACACCAATTTTGATATTTTCGATGCAGACACAACGCAAACGGATACGTCTTCTTTTCGTTTGGGAGAAATTAATCTGGATAAAATTTCTCTTGAAAACATCAATGCTTCGTATACCGATCTCTCGCTTGGCATGCAGGCGAAAGTCAATCACTTGGATTTGACCCTGAAAGGAAAGATGAACGATAACACGGTTACGGTAAATCGTATCAAGCTGCAAACCGAGACTGCCGCTTTCGAGCTGCGTGATTCTCTCCCTGTTTCCCTGACGGCAAATGCTTTAAACACGTCGTTCAAAGGTACGGTTGCCGATTTTGATAAGGTAAAAGGCAATCTTGATTTGACGTTGAAAGATGTTTCTTTCGATAGGGGAAACAGCCGTTACGCCGCATCGGTGCAATTGGCTTTGCATACGCCCTTGGATGTATCCATAGAAAAACAACAACTGACGTTGGACAACACCGAACTTATGCTCAATCGCTTTCAACTTTTGTTGAACGGAACAGCGGCTCGCAATGCCGACAACGGAGATATTGCCATGGATATTGATTTTCGCACCAACCGGTGGAATATTCAAGAGATGATAAATATGATTCCGTCTTATATGGTGGAAGACATTACCGCCGCAGGCGATATTGTCCTTTCGGGAAAAGCTTCGGGAACGTACAACGATACATTAATACCTTGCCTTTCGGCAGATGTTCTTTTGGAAAAGGCTTCTTTTGCCATGCGGGATATTCCTTTTGTTTTTCATGATATTTATGCCGACATGCACGCCGCGATGAATATGCAGGCAACGTCTGATGTGCAGATTCGCAATCTTCGGGCGAAGACCAAAAACAGCTCTCTACGCTGTTCAGGTACGCTTAAAGATGTGTTGAACGAATTGCTGTGCGATCTGAACATAAATGCCGAGCTGTATTTACCCGAATTTCAATCGGTGTTTCCTGCGGACATACAGGCGAAAGGATTGGCAAGTACCGCTTTGCAGGCGAGTTTTTCGTTGGAACAAATTCAACGGTTGGCATTAGAAAAAATGAAAGTCAGCGGGTGGGTAGATGTTACCGATTTAGACGTTCTCTACAACGACAGCATTGCGATAGTGTCGCCTTTTGCTCATGTTGATATTCAATTGCCGAGTTTGTCGGGCAACACTTCGTTTGAAGAATTGCTTTTTGCAAAAATAGAAACCAAACAGCTGAATGCCGACATGACAGGACTTCTCTCCGGCAAACTGCACGATGTGAAATTAGACGTCGGCGTTTCTAATTTCATGGATACCGCATCTATGCTGTCGCTTGCCTGTGATTTCGATTTCGGCAAATTGAACCTGACAATGGATACCCTTGCCGTGGCAATCGATCGTCCGACAGGAAAGGTGAGCATGTATCCTTCGGCTTCCGATAATACAGTGCCTGCTTTTGAATACACGTATCAAAGCGATCATCTTTCGGTTGACATGGGAAAAGAACTCTCTATGGTCTCGAAAGATATTCTGCTTAAAGGAACGGCACAATACGACGCCAACCGAAAAGATATACTGCTTCAACTCGATCCGCGATTGCAGATAGATTTCCGTCAGGGAATGCTTTATTTGGGATCGTTTCCCGTTCCGATAGAAATTCCGTCGATAAAGTCAAGTTTCGCACCCGAACAATTTACCATCAGAGAAAGCAGGGTGATATTGGGAAAATCGGACTTCAAACTATCGGGAATAATTACCAACATCGATAAATATCTGCAAAATACAGCCCTGCTGACAGGCGATTTGAAGTTTGTCTCCGACAATACCGATGTTGATGAGTTGATGAATTTGGTAAATGGGCTGGGCGTGTCCGATTCGGTCAAAGTGGAAACAGACCTTGAAAATCCGACAGACGATCCGTTCATGGTTCCCATGGGCGTTGACATTACTTTGCACACTTTGATCAAAAAAGCCGACGTCGGCAAGACCCGAATAAGAGATATAGAGGGCAAATTGACAGTGGAAGACGGTATTTTGGTGTTGGAAGAAATGGGCTTTACCAGCGATGTTGCCCGCATGCAGCTTACTGCCATGTATCGTTCGCCCCGAAAAAATCATCTGTATGCCGGTATCGATTTTCATTTGATGGATATAGACATTGCCAAGCTGTTGGATATGATTCCCGACATCGACACCATTGTTCCCATGTTGAAATCGTTTGCGGGGAAAGCAGAATTTCATTTTGCCATAGAAACCTATCTGAAATCGAACTACGACCTGAAAATGTCTACTTTGCGTGGCGCTGCCGCTCTGAGCGGACAAAATTTAATCTTAATGGACGGCGAACAGTTTTCGCAAATCGCCAAGATGTTGCGGTTCAAAAAGAAAACACAGAATATCGTAGACAGCATTTCCGTAGAGCTGACGGTATTCAGGAATGAGGTGGAATTGTTTCCCTTTATGATTTCGATGGATAAATACAAAGCCATTCTTCAAGGGCTGTATACGATTAACGGGGCGGGAAAATACAATATTTCCATCACCCAAACGCCTTTCCCCATTCGCTTGGGCTTGACAATAACCGATCCTTTCTACAAGAAGAAAAAGATCAAGACAAAAGAGATGATAAACAATACCATGGTAAGCGTCAAGAAAGACGCCCTTGTCGGGAAGACGAAATACGAATTAAATCTTTTCCCTCATTTCAAGCCGTCGTACCGTATCACACGGAAAGGCGTTGTGGGCGATAAAGCAATGGAACTGAAACAACTCATCAGCCAATCGCTGAAAAAGAACGTGAAATAATGTTCGGCTTTGCCGTTTCGTCAGTGCGGGATTGTGCTTCCTTTGTGTCCCCTGTGGTGAAAAAAGAAATTATATTCTTTCCTCGCAAGCCGGAAGTCCCTTTCAGGGGATTTAGGGGCAGGTTAAGGGCAATGTTTTGGCGCGCCTGCCTTGCCTTACCTTGGAGTGTCCTCCCACGCCTTACCGGTGTCTTTTTATAACAGAAAATATTAGGGTGTCGA
>JAIRTU010000214.1 GCA_031254735.1 Bacteroidales bacterium
CACCAAAGCGCCGACGGCAGTACCGCTTCGCAATAATTGTTTTGAAAGAACATATTCTTTCGCTTCATTTTCCTGTGTCAAAAACTTGTATGCTTTTACGATCCTCAAAGCAAACGCATACGATTTCGATTTCAAAATACTCTCTCTCATACTATCTAAATTATTATTCACTATTCATTATTAACTATTCGTTATTTAATTGTTTTCATGTTTTGTTGTGTGAAGAAATCTTTGGCAATAACAATATTGAATTTCATCACTTTGATAGTTACAACGGTCTTGTTTTGAGGATTATCCGCAGGAACAATTTCCATGACGGACGGCAATTGGCGACCATCAAACGTCTTGATTTCAGACGAAGTATGCGTTTTGACCAACTCGTTTTCTTCGTCAAAAAATTGCACCTTCATCTCAAAATAATTTTTTATGTCGATCCAAATCAATATCTTACCCCAAACCACATCGGCGTCGGGCAGCGGGATAAGTTCGATTTTATAACATTCAAGTCCGCTTATAACCTCTCTGCCAATAAGTTTGTGCGTAAAATCCTTTACCAAAGACGACTCTTTCAGCACATCATCGTTGGAAAAATCGCTACCCATCCAACCCTGACTCATCATGGAAGGCGGCATTTTTATCAAGCGTTGAATGGTGGGATTCCAACTCCACATATTGTTGCCCATTTTCATAAAACTCTGTCCTTTTTCCTTTGCGGGAGCCGTGATGAGTGTCATGGAATTGCCGTCTGTTTCGCCCCACGACTTAAATTCAACAGTACGAGTATATTTCGGGCGGACAATCTGCATGGACATTTCGCTGTAAGACGTTTTTTCGCCTTTTACTAAATTTTCTGCTTTTCTTACAATTTCGCTTGCGTCCTGCGAAAACAGGTTGAAAGCCGAAAACTGAAAACCGAGAAGCAATAATGCTGTTCTTTTGAAAAAAATTGTTGATTTCATGTTTATTTAAAAATTATTTGTTTAATATATGTTTTGTATTTATCTAAAAAATCGTTGTCAAAAATGTTTTCCGTGTAGGTAGCAACCATAAAAAGCCCTTTGAAAAACGACAAAACAGTGAAAAATCCGAACTCGTTTTGCAGAAACGGCAGTTTTCCAATAAAATATTCAAAAATCAAACGTTGATACTCTTGTCCTGTGCTTTTATTGTATTTTGTGTATAAAAAATTGGTTACTTCGGGTTGAAACGAAAGCTGATAGTATAATTTCAGATACTCGCGGCGGTTTTTCAGCATTTCAAACGATTTGTCGATAAAATCTTCTGCTTCTTCGTCTGATACTTCTCCGTCGTTGTTTGGATCTATTATTCTTTTAAATTCTTCTATCAGATCGTCCCAAATGGTGTGCAGCAGTTCTTCTTTTGAGGCAAAATAATTGTACATCAATCCTTTTGAAATATCGGCAGCACAAGCAATTTCGTTGATGGACGTTGCTTCATATCCTCTCTCCGCAAAGAGGTTCAATGCGGTATCCTTTATCAGTTGCCGCTTTTGTTTGCGGATTTGCTCATATTGTTCTTTTGTTCTCGGCATATTTTTTTACTTTTATTATTGACTGAACGGTCATGCAAAAGTAGAACAAATTTCAATACGTTCAAAAAAAATCTCACTTTTTTTTGAAATTATTTTTTATTGCATTGATTTACAGTGGAGTAATTTTTTGTTTTTTTTGTAATAACGTCTATCGTTTCGTGCGTGCGTTTTTCGCCGCAGGCGACACATCTCGCCGGAAGAAAATATTTTGGCGTTTTTTTTGATCTATAATCCGCCAAAATATAGTAATTTTCATGTATTTTGGCGATCTATATTGCCTGTTTCCTATCAATATTTTTTTGCTGCGGAGCAATAAATTATCCGGCTTATATACTCAATAGCCCGCCAACTTGATTATTTTTTGTACCTTTGTGGCGGATTATAAACCAAAAAATATGAAATCTAATATCATCGCAAGAGAGGCTGAATGTCAGGAATTGAAAGAACTTTATAACTCCAAAAAGGCGGAATTTGTCGCTGTTTATGGACGAAGGCGTGTCGGTAAGACATTTTTAATACGAGAGTTTTTCAACAATAAATTTGTTTTCGATTTGGCAGGATTGGCAAACTCTACAAAGAAAGAGCAATTGGCAAATTTCAGATATTCCATAAACAGAAGCGGCGAGTACGATTTTCCTCTTGTAAAATCGTGGTTGGATGCGTTTGAACAACTGATTACCCTACTTTCCAATGCACCAAAGGGCAGAAAAGTTGTATTCATTGATGAAATTGCGTGGTTGGATACAAAAAAATCGCGGTTTCTCTCAGCGTTAGAACATTTTTGGAATGGCTGGGCATGTGCGAGGCACGACATTATGCTTGTGGTTTGCGGATCTTCTACTTCGTGGATTATCAACAGGTTGGTAAATAATCACGGTGGTTTGTACAATCGTTTGACGGCAACAATGTATCTGAAACCTTTCACGTTGAGACAATGCGAGTTGTTTCTCAAACGTCAAAAGATAAAAATGAACCGCTACGAAATTGCCGAATGCTATATGGTTATGGGCGGTATTCCATATTACTTGAGCAAGTTAAAAAGCAAGTTTGGGCTATCTCAAAACATTGATAATCTGTTTTTTAAAAATAGTGCAAGTCTGAAAAACGAGTTTGAGAATCTGTATGCTTCGCTGTTTGACAATTCGGAAAATTACATAAAAATAGTAGAAGCGTTGTCGAAAAAAAATAAAGGACTTACCCGCTCCGACATTGTAAAGATCACAAAGTTGAAAAGCGGAAGTATCCTTACCGCAATGCTCAAAGACCTCGAAAACTGCGATTTTATACGTTCTTACAGCGCTTTTGGCAAGAAGAAAAACGGCTTGATTTATCAACTGATGGATTCTTTTACGCTGTTTTATTTCGCGTATTTACATCGAAATGAGTTGAATGACGAGCGTTTTTGGACAAATTCGCTCAACTCTCCGCAACGATATTCGTGGGCGGGTTACGCCTTTGAGGTATTGGCATTGCACCACACCAAAGAGATCAAGAATGCACTTGGAATTTCGGGCATACAGTCGTCTGTTTGCGCTTGGAACAGCGAACGTTCCAACCCTGCCGCACAAATTGACTTGATAATCAACCGCAAAGATGAAGTAATCAATCTGTTTGAAATAAAATTTTCAAAATCGAAATTTGAAATCGATAAAAAATATGAGGAAAATTTACGCAATAAAATTACTTGTTTTGAAACCGAAACAAGAACGACAAAGGCTACGCATCTTGTTATGCTAACTACTTATGGATTAGCTAAAAACAAGCACGCCTACATCGCTCAAAACAGTTTAAGTTTGAAAGATTTATTTGAATAAATTGCATTATAATCCGCCAAAACATGGTAGATTTTATGTATTTTGGCGATCTATATTGCTCGTTTTCTATCAATATTTTTTATTGCTTCGTTATAAATTATCCGACTTATAAACTCAATAACCCGCCAAAACATGGTAAATTTTATACATTTTGGCGATCTATATTGCCTGTTTTCTATCAATCTTTTTTACGGATTTGTCCGTAAGAGCGTATAACGCAGCAATATTTCCAACAGAAAACAACTCAAAGCAATCAACAGGAAGGGAAAAAATTCGTCCGGCTTGTTGGTGAAATGATATTCGGTAATACGTGTTTTTTCCAT
>JAIRTU010000056.1 GCA_031254735.1 Bacteroidales bacterium
GTTTCCGGTATTGCCATGGGAATGATTAGCGATGAAGAAACAGGAAAATATGCTATCCTTTCCGATATTTTGGGTGATGAAGATCATCTGGGAGATATGGATTTTAAAGTTACCGGAACGGCAGACGGAATTACTGCCTGTCAGATGGACATCAAGGTGAAAGGACTTTCTTACGAGGTGTTGGCAGAAGCGTTGGAACAGGCTCGCAGAGGTCGTTTGCATATTTTGGGCGAAATGATGAAAACTATTTCTGAACCGAGAGAAGATTACAAACCTTTTGTTCCACGTATTGTGAAAATGACTATTCCCAGAGAATCTATCGGCGCCGTGATCGGACCCGGAGGGAAAATTATTCAAGAAATGCAACGAGAAACCAATACCATTATTAATATTACCGAAGAAGGCGAATTTGGAATTATCGACATCGCTTCTTCCGACAAGGCTTCTATTGATGCAGCCATGGCAAAGATAAAAGGGATTGTTGCAGTGCCTGAAGTTGGCGAAATTTATCACGGAACAATAAAAAGTATTCTCGCTTTCGGTGCTTTTGTGGAAATATTGCCGGGGAAAGACGGTTTGTTGCATATTTCCGAAATTGAACATAAACGCATTAATAATGTGGAAGATGTGTTGAAAGTCGGAGATAAAATAGAGGTTAAACTGTTGGAGATAGATAAGAAAACAGGAAAATTAAAGTTATCTCGCAAAATCTTGCTGCCCAAACCGGAACGTCAGGAGAAAAAAGATGACAGACATTAATGTATATCGGCGGAAAATAAATGAGATATGTTTGATGACTCAATTGTTTTTGCCATATTTGTAAACTTGAACTTTAACATAAATTATTTTTATAAAAATTATTAAACAATAGGAAAAATGCGTAACAAAGGTTTTATCTTGTTTTTTGCAATAACATTTGCAGTGGTGTGTCTCTATTCGTTATCGTTTACCATGTGTACTCGCAGGGTGGAAAATAAAGCGAAAGAATACGCACAGAATGACCCTACAAGGGAAGAATTGATAGAAAGAGCCAACGGCGATGAGTTTATGAAAACCTATTTGCTGGATTCTTCTTACAAAGTAAGAGAAAGCGAATATTTGTCGCGAATGAGCGATTCGGTTATTTACAACTTGCTGATTTCCAAACGGACATATCGAGAGTGTAAAGAGTTGGAAATAAACTTGGGTCTTGACTTAAAAGGTGGAATGAATGTGATATTGGAAGTTTCCGTTCCCGACATTATGAGAGCTTTGGCAGGAAACGGTGCGAAAGATTCCTTATTTATTCACACCATGAATCTCGCCATGGAAAGACAACGCACTTCGCAGACTGATTTTGTTACTCTTTTCGATCAGTCTTTCAGAGACGTGGCGCCGGCAAATGCTCGTTTGGCAACTATTTTCCGCAATTTGCATTTAACAGAAGGGAAAAATACCAACGCCGACGTTATCCGGGCTCTTCACGAAGAGACGAAAGCTGCTTTGGATAATACATTTCGCGTGTTGCGTACTCGTATCGACCGTTTTGGTGTGGCACAACCCAATATTCAACAATTGGCACAATCGGGACGTATCATGATAGAGCTTCCCGGCGTTAAAGAACCCGAACGTGTTCGCCGTTTGTTGCAGGGAACTGCCAATCTTGAATTTTGGGAAACCTACGACTTTGGCGAATTGATACAAACTTTCAGCAACATCAACAGTCGTATTGCCGAATATAACAATTCGCAAAATACGCCTTCCGATACCGTTGCCGCCGAAGAAAACAGCGATGAACTTGCTCTGACCGACACCACGGAAATAGACGGTTTGCCGCAAGTAGATGATGCATCCGACATGCCAACCGATCAAATGTCGATAGAAGAGTGGGAAAAACAAAATCCGTTGTTCTCTAAACTCAATCCCAACGAGCAGGTGTCGGAAGACGGTAAGTATGGTCCTCGTGTGGGGCTTTGTTTGGGAAAAGATACCGCCGAAGTAAACCGCATGTTGAACATGGAGATTGTAAAAAACATGCTTCCTCAAAATTTGGTGTTGGCATGGGAAGCCAAAATGGGGAAAGACAAATCGAATATTTATTCGCTCATCGCACTTAAATCGTCGGGCGAGCAAGGATCGGTATTGGACGGAAGCGTAATTGTGGACGCAAGTCAAGACTTTAACGAAAGAGCCGGTAACGAAATCAGCATGACCATGAATCAGGAAGGAGCCAGATTGTGGAAGAAAATCACCGAAAATAATATAGGTAAGAGCATTGCTATTGTTTTGGACAATTTGGTTTATTCTTATCCTACGGTAAACAGCGTTATTCCCAACGGTCGTTCTTCTATTTCCGGTGCATTTACGTTGGAAGAGGCAAAAGATTTAGCCAATCTGCTGAAAGCAGGAAAACTTCCCGCACCGGCGGTTATTGTTTCCGAAGAAATAGTAGGACCCACTTTGGGAAAAGAATCGATCAATTCCAGCATGCTTTCATTCTTGATCGCCTTTATAATGGTATTGTTTTATATGTTTTTCTTTTACAACAGGGCAGGTCTTGTTGCGGGAGTGGCATTGCTTGTCAACATGTTGTTTATCTTCGGCACATTGGCTTCTTTGGGGGCGGTGCTGACCCTTCCCGGTATTGCGGGGATTGTACTTACTTTGGGTATGGCGGTAGACGCCAACGTAATTATCTACGAACGTACAAAAGAAGAATTGCGAGCGGGAAAAGCATTGCGTTTAGCCATTGCCGACGGATATAAAAATGCGTATTCGGCAATTATCGACGGACAGGTTACCACCATTATTACAGGGATTATCCTGTATATTTTCGGTTCGGGTCCCGTTCAGGGGTTTGCAACCACTTTGGTAATTGGTATCCTTACATCTTTATTCACTTCTATTTTTATCACCCGCTTGCTGTTCAGCCGTGGATTGGATAAAAACTTTGAATTTAATTTTGGAAACAGATTGACGATAAATGCGTTTGCCAACACAAAAATAGATTTCCTTTCAAAACGGAAACTGTTTTATATTATTTCGGGTGTTGTCTTGCTGGCGGGCGTTGTTTCATTGGCGACAAAAGGTTTGGAATTGGGTATTGATTTTGCGGGAGGACGCAGTTATACGGTTCGTTTCGACAAGAGCGTCTCGACAAATGATATACGCGATGCCTTAACGCCTATTTTTGATGACGTTGCACCGGAAGTAAAAACATTCGGTTCGGATAATCAAATTAAGATTACAACCAAATGGAGAGTGGGCGAAGATAATATCACGGTAGATTCCATTGCGGAAGCAAAACTGTACGAAGGCTTGAAACCATTCTTTGGCTCGGAAGTAACCAAAGTCGATTTCAGTGTCGAAAACCAGAATGTGGGCTTAATCAGTTCGCAAAAAGTGGGTGCGACAGTTTCCAGAGATATTACTCGCGGGGCTTTTATGGCGGTATTCTTCTCGTTGATAGCTATCTTTGTTTATATAGCCATACGATTCCGCAATTGGCAATATGGTTTGGGCGGTGTTCTTTCTCTGATGAATGTGAGTTTGTTTACCATAGGCGTCTTCTCTATTTTCTCGGGGCTATTGCCCTTTGCGATGGAAGCCGACCAATCGTTTATTGCGGCAATCCTGACTATTATCGGGTATGCGATCAACGACAACGTGGTGATCTTTGACCGTATTCGCGAAAACCGTGTATTAGCACCCAAACGCGACCTGAAAGAAACCATGAACAGCGCCCTTAACTCCACATTGGGAAGAACAATCAACACCACCGGAACAACATTGGTGGTATTGTTGGCAATCTTTATCTTTGGCGGAACAGTTATTCGCGGCTTTGTATTTGCGTTGTTGATAGGTATTGCCTACGGTGCATATTCTTCTATCTGTATCGGTGCTTCTTTGGTATACGATACCGGCAAAAAGAAACACGCAGAAGGAATAACAACCAAGAAAAAATAATATAACACATTCGTGTAAAACCCCCAAAGCCGAATTTCATAGTTGGCTTTGGGGATTTTTTGTAGTGGTTAGTGGTCAATTGTTAATGTCGATCGCCCTTTTGTCTGAACTATGATTAATGGGATTAGTGGGATTTTTGGGATTAGGTTTTTGTCGTTTTGTCAATGCGTAATTAACCGGTTACCACTAATAACTTATCACTATAATATTTTCCCTGCGGGGGATTTTTTGCTTTGTCGTTTCGGGAGTGCGTAATGTTCGGCTTAGGCTCTGCCCGGTACGGATTATTCGGGCAGTCTCCGGCTGCCGCACAGGATTAACATTCTTCAAGTAAACATTGAACTCCTACGGAGTTCGAGGTGAGGTGCTGCGTTCTTTACCCCGAGCCGGGCTTCGCCTTGCAAGGGGTTATCCAAATTGAAGTCCTATCGGACTTCCCCCGACACGGCATAGCGTAATGTTCGGCTTAGGCTCTGCCCGGTCCGGATTATTTGGGCAGCCTCCGGCTGCCGCACAGGATTAACATTCTTCAAGTAACATTGAACTCCTAACGGAGTTCCGGTTGGGGTGTTGCGTCCTTTAACCCCAAGCCGGGCTTCGCCTTGCAAGGGGTTATCCAAATTGAAGTCCGAAGGACTTCTCTTGCTGTCCGGAACGATGATTCTTAAATAATGGTTAATTGTCGATTATTAATGTCGCTCGCCCGGCACGGCAGAGCAAAAAATCCCCATTCAGGCGACAAAAAAAAGGGCTGCCGAGAGGCAGCCCCAAATTGTATTGAAAGGTTTTTTAACGTTTGATGCTCATGCGTTTTACAAGGCGTTGACCTTTGTATTCCATGCTGTAGAAATATATTCCTGCGGCGTAATCAGAGAGATTTAATTCTATTTGATGACTGCCGAAAGAAACATCTTCCTGCTTGGTGTACAACAACTGTCCGCTTATGCTATACACGTGGAAAACAATTTCTCCGTCTTGTGGTATGCTGTAATTGATAGTCGTATTTCTCTTTGCCGGGTTTGGAATATTCTGTTCCATAGTGAAAGAAACGTTCGTTCTATCTAATATACCTACACCTGTGGTGGTTTCACGTGGCATGTCCACTGTATCGTTCTCCGGATAGTTATCACCCTCACTGTTCAGGTATACAATCAGACGATAGTTCACTAACGACGGAACTGCATACATTTCTTTGAAAGTATACGATATTTCTTCTCCGCCTTCTATAAACGGCAGTTCTTCCAACTCCACAGTGCTGATTACGTTACCGCTTTCGTCCTTGATCATGATGC
>JAIRTU010000085.1 GCA_031254735.1 Bacteroidales bacterium
GGAAATGCTCAGGTGTGGATAAATATTTGCAACGCATCTGATTCTGCCATAATTAAACGATATATGCAAAATCAGGGACTGCCTTTGACCAATTATCGTTTTTTTGTAAATGCAATCAATGCTTTTTGGTTTAGAGATTTTGGTCCGGTTGCTTTTTATTACGGAGAAAATGATGAGATTGCTTTTTTGGATTTTGAATATTATCCCGGACGTGCTGCCGACGATGTTATTCCAATCAAGATAGGGAATGAATTGAATGTACCTGTTTACACCACAACTTTTGAATACGAGGGCGGGAATGTTCTTTTGGACGGAGCGGGAACTCTTTTTACCAGCGATCAGCTCTATGCCGCCAATCAAGACAGACAAGGGCAGTATGTGATACGAAATGGAAACCTTGTGGCTACTTCCAAACCGTATTTGTCAAAAGCTCAAATTCACGATACGCTGAAAACTCTTTTGGGATTGAATCGCTTGGAAATTTTTCCTGCTTTGAGAAACGACGGCGGAACAGGACATATTGATTTATATGCCGCCATGTGGGACGAAAATAATTTTGTGTTCACCCGCTATCCCGACGAAATGGAAAATCAGACAGATTATACCATTTCTATACAAAATGTAGATTCCATGCTTAGCCTGTACAGTTTTCACGATAAATTGTACAGAGGAGAAAATATTCCGCTTCCCAAAAAAGATAACGGCACATGGTATACCTCCGGTTCGGATTTCGACCGATATACAAGAACTTACAGCAACAGCACTTTTGTAAATAATGTAATTATTCAGCCTGTTTTTTCCGATGATACATGGGGTGCAAGGCAATGGGATTTGCGTTCGTTGGAGATAATGAAAGAGAAATTTCCGGGATATGAAATTATTCCAATCGATATCAGAGGCTACAAAAACGATCCGTATTCTTATACCGGTTTTGACGGAACAGGCGGTGCTATTCATTGTGTAACCAAACAAATTCCGGCAGAAAACCCTGTTCGTATCCTTCACGGAGCTATTCAAGGGGTGGTGAGCGGATACAATGATGCGTATCCCATCGAAGCGACCATTACCAACAAAAGCGGCATCGCTTCGGCGACTTGCTATTGGCGAGAAAGAGGATCGGAGAGTTGGACGGCTGTCTCTTTGGAGAATAGGGGGAATGATAAATTTTCGGCAGAAATTCGCCATATCCTTTTTCAGGGTGATACTATAGAATATTATATCTCGGCAACTTCAAACAACGGAAAAACCATTACCAAACCTTTTACGGCGCCCAAAGGCTATTATTGGTTTTGTCAAGCCCCACGTAAAGAAGACAGCAAAACAATAGACATAGGACAGCCTTTCCCCAACCCGGCGGCAGACTATGTGAATATTCCTGTTTTCGAGGCGTATCAAACAACACTTTCGGTGAAGATTACCAATGTTTTTGGGCAGTTGGTGTATTCCACTTCGCTTGAGCCTTCTCATCATGCGGTATTGTTTCATCTTAATACTTCTTTTTTGCAGGCAGGCGTTTATTTTATTACGGTTACCGACAATTCGGGCGTTACTGCCACCCGAAAATTTATTGCAACAGGAAACTGATTGCGTGCCGGTGTATATTAAACCAAACGATAAAATCACGGTTTAGACAGTTTTAAATGCTTTCTAAGGCTTTAAAACGTGGTGTTGATTGATTTCTTGAAAAAAAACTGCAAGCGTATACTAAAAAGGAATGATATGTCGTTGCTAATAGAACATACCGTAAGAATTATTGTTTAAGTAATGAATAAAAAAAGAATTGTATCATACATGAAATTATCGCAATTTAAATACGATTTGCCCCAAGAGCTTATCGCTGAATATCCTGCGGAGAATAGAGACGATGCTCGTTTAATGGTTCTTGACCGTAAAACAAATACAATCGAGCATAAATATTTTCGAGATATTATCGACTATTATGGAGAAGATGATGTCTTGGTGCGAAACGATACGCAAGTGTTTCCGGCGTTGTTGTACGGCGAAAAAGAAAAGACAGGGGCAACGATAGGTGTGTTTTTACTTAGAGAATTAGACGAAGAAAGTCGTTTGTGGGACGTGCTGGTAGACCCCGCCCGTAAAATACGTATCGGAAATAAATTGTATTTTGGAGAAAATGACGAACTTATCGCAGAAGTGATAGACAATACTACCTCGCGGGGAAGAACCCTGCGTTTCCTTTTTGACGGTACTCATGATGAATTTAAAAAGCTGCTTTACGAAATGGGCGAAATGCCACTTCCCGAGTCGATACAACAACTAAGAAATGTAACCCCAGAAGATAGAGATTATTATCAAACTATTTATGCCAAAAACGAAGGTGCGGTGGTTGCCCCTACGGCAGGGTTGCATTTTAGCAAAGTCTTGATTAAAAAATTGGAACTTAAAGGGGTTAAATTTGCCGATATTACATTGCATGCAGGCGTGGGCAACTTCAAAACGATAGATGTAGAAGATTTGGGGAAACATAAGTTAGATTCGGAAGAAATGATTATCACCGAAGAAGAAGCCAACATTATCAATCTCGCCAAAAAACAACGGAAACAAATTTGTGCGGTAGGAACAACTTCGCTCAAAGCTATGGAAGCGTCGGTGTTCAATTCGGGAATGATCAAGCCGTTTAAAGGGTGGACAAATAAATTTATCTTTCCGCCTTATACCTTTAATTCTGCTACGTCTTTTGTTACTAATTTTCACCCCTCTCAATCATCAATGTTTATTATGGCTTGTGCCTTTGGCGGATTCGACTTGGTGATGAAAGCCTACGAAGCCGCGATAGAAGAAAAATATCGTTTCCTTACCTACGGAGACGCAATGCTGATTCTTTAAATCATATAGAATTTTTTTTTGAAATATTTTGCTGTTATCACCGGAGGAGGCACAGGTTCTCGCATGGGAAATGCTGTTGCCAAGCAGTTTTTACCTTTGCATGGATTGCCTGTGATTATGCACACCATTCGTCATTTTCAACTGTTGGCAGATACTGTTTTTGTAACATTACCCAAACAATGGTTTGAATATTGGCAACATTTGCAGGAAGAATATGCTTT
>JAIRTU010000086.1 GCA_031254735.1 Bacteroidales bacterium
ACAGGATTAACATTCTTCAAATAACATTGAACTCCTAACGGAGTTCCGGTTGAGGTGTTGCGCTCTTTACCCCTAACTACGGCTTCGCCTTGCAAGGGGTTATCCAAATTGAAGTCCTACGGACTTCTCTTTTTTGTCTGAAAGACAAACGAGACGTTTCTTTTGTGCGTTCGGATTAATCACAGTAATCATATAAATCACCGTTCAGACGGCGTGAAAGTCCCCTTTATGGAATTTAGAGGCGTTTGACAGTGAATAACTAATAACGAATAGTGAATAATATGTCCTTTGATCGGAGTGCTTTTTTCAAAAGCCCGCCTGCTTTTTGGCATCGCTCTGTCGGGGCTTATTTCAAAGGATAATCTGTTGCCTTTTTGCAAGCACATAACTCAAAAAGCATCCGCTTTCAAAGTTATTTGTTGCAGATAATCTTTCGCGAGTTTCCCTTCATTGAACAGCAAGTCGATACAACTCATATTGGCAACAAATCCTGTTCTGCCGGAAAACACCTGACGATAGGGCGGAATGTGTATGTTTGTCTGTGTATTCTTGGGGTGTATCCGCTGTCGAAAATCGTGAACGTCTTCATTATACGAAAACATGTATTTCTCCGTAAATGAATATTCTTTTTTTATCCCCGACAATTTCAGCAAGACATTCAGCAGTTGAAGATTAAAATCGAACAGCGTTGAGACGGTCTGTTGCAGGAAAAACGTTTCCAGATAATCACGATAGTACAGAAAAAAAGGACTTGCATTGTATGCGGCTTCAATCGCACGCCAATGTGTTCGCTGCCACGACCGACTGTAATCAATCTCAACTTCCTTAACAGGGCAGTTATGCAATCCGTTTT
Source organism: Bacteroidales bacterium (assembly GCA_031254735.1). The sequence goes on from JAIRTU010000086.1 coordinate 854, forward strand.
TTTTCACCGGAATACTCAAAGAAAGTACTCCGTTAGCCGTCGGGATAGAGCAACGATTTCTATACGTCTGTTTTATAAAGTTTTCATGCTGTTCTATAACAACCTCTTCATGCCGGGCAAATGCCGACAGATATTCAACAGGAGGCAAATAGGCAGTGGAGAGTAAAATCATATCAATCGACACGTTTAATATCTGCACCAATGGCACGCAACCGTCCGTCGATGTTTTGGTATCCGCGGTCTATCTGTTCAATGTTGCTGATAACGCTTTTTCCTTTCGCAGAAAGGGCAGCTATCAGTTGAGCTACTCCGGCACGAATATCGGGAGAGGTCATGTTTGTGCCGCGCAAGGGGTTTTGGTGATTTAACCCGATCACCGTCGCACGATGCGGGTCGCAGAGAATAACCCTCGCCCCCATGTCTATCAGTTTATCCACAAAAAACAAACGACTTTCAAACATCTTTTGGTGAATAAGCACGCTTCCCTTTGCCTGTATTGCCGTAACCAGAGCAATACTGATCAAGTCGGGCGTAAAACCGGGCCATGGAGCATCGGAAACCGTCATAATAGAGCCGTCCATAAAGGTTTCTATCTCATAACATTCCTGTTCGGGAACAAAAATATCATCATCTACTCGTTCCATTTTTACTCCCAAACGACCAAAAACATCGGGGATAATGCCCAAAAAGTCATATCCTACATCTTTGATCGTAATTTCAGAGCGTGTGATAGCCGCCATTCCGATAAAACTTCCTATTTCTATCATATCGGGCAGCAAACGGTGTTCACACCCCGACAACGCTTCCACGCCTTCGATCGTCAACAAATTAGAACCGACGCCTGATATTTTTGCACCCATTTTGTTCAACATCGTACACAGTTGATGCAAATACGGCTCGCATGCCGCGTTGAAGACAGTGGTTGTTCCTTCTGCCATAACAGCTGCCATAACAATATTGGCAGTTCCGGTAACCGAAGCCTCGTCCAAGAGCATAAATGTTCCTCTCAACAGGTCTGCTTCTGCTTTGTAGAGAGAGCTTTGGGGCGAATAATCGAATTTTGCACCCAACTTTGTCAATCCTTCAAAATGCGTATCCAGCCTGCGGCGACCTATCTTGTCTCCTCCCGGACGGGGAGCGCTGCCTTTCCCGAAACGCCCCAACAAAGGTCCCAATATCATAATAGACCCGCGTATGCTATTGGCTTTTTCGTAAAATTCTTTTGTGTCCAAATAACCGAAATCAATATCTTTCGCCTCGAACGAATACGTATCGGCAGCCACTCGTTCTACATCTACTCCCATTCCTTTCAGGAGTTCGATCAAGCGATTGATGTCTTGAATATCAGGAATATTGGATATGGTTATTTTTTCTTTTGTCAACAAAACGGCACACAACACCTGTAATGCTTCATTTTTTGCTCCCTGTGGAATTAATTCGCCTTTCAAACGATTTCCGCCATATATCTCAAAACTGCTCATCGGTTTTTCTTTTTTTTATTTACAAAGATAAATAAAATAGAGGAACAGCCGAGCCTTTTTGGCATTCTCGCCATCAACGAAAGTTTTAGTGATGTTTTTGAGGACACATAACTATCCCATATTGTCAAAAAAATTAAGCATTAAATGATACAATGTAAAATTTTCATTGTCAATATCCCTATGTTTCGAGCTGTAATGAAATTCGCAATCAGGTATAAATGTTTCTGGTTGAATTTCTTGGATAGTATTGCAATTATTGAGTTTTGGATTCTTCAATAAAGTGTTGATATTAATAGCATTTGCGGGAATATCCATTTTTGCAACAACAAAACCAAGCATAGCATTTACTCTGTAATAATTTGAATAATATTTTGATACAAAGCGATATATCCCATTGTTTATATATTCAGCATTTAAACCCGAAGTTCCAGTTAGGTATTTACTATCCAATCGTTTACATTCAATAATATAGTAGGCTTCTGATTTTATGAAAGTTTGAATTGTCTGCACTTTAATGTCTGTTCTACCTGTGGTGTTGTCTTCGGGAACTTCTCTGTCGAATATAAAATTGCCGGACAATCCTGTTTGTTCTCTAATCGTATCGTTTTTTAAGTATCTGAGGACTAAATTATTTCTTATTCCATTTTCATCATTGGGCAATTCAACATTATCTTTCAACATCATTGTATAACAAGCATAAATGCCACGCAAAACTCTTTGAAGTTCTTTTGTATAATTTGTGCCATTATAAAGATAACCAACTGCTTTTAAGTTTGTATCCAT
>JAIRTU010000141.1 GCA_031254735.1 Bacteroidales bacterium
TTCGCTCGCTTCCAACCGCAATTTACTCTATTTCTTCTCTCATAAAGACTTGTCGTTTTTCCTGTTGGTGCAGGGCTTTGCGGATTTCGTCAAACGACGCCGTTTCCATTTGCAGGTAGCAATACGTTGTCCCTATTTGGTCGGGAAGGTGCGAGTCGGAACTTTGGATAAATGTTTTTCCTTGCAGATATTTGTTTTTTGCCAGATAATCGGCTTTGTTGGCATGAATGGAAATCTCTACGGCGTCCATATTCAAATCGAAAGGAATAAAACCCAGCTGACTTGGAATGCTGTTTTTAGGTTTGTCGATGTGAGCGGGGATAAACAAACCGTTCAACGCATGGACTTTCTCTTCTACCTCTTCCAAATTTTTATTGATTGCCGAAGGCAAAAAAATCGGTTCTTCGTAAATAATATCACCTTTTTCATCTATCTGCACCTGATAGCCAAACTTTTCAACATCATTGGGAATATTGGGCAGGTTATCCTGCAAAAATTGCTCAAAAAGGTTCAACTGTTCTTCTTTTTCAAAGAATGCCAAACAGTGCGTTTCTTCTTTTGTGGTAACTTCAACGCCCGTCAAGACATGAATGCCCGCCTGCGTGCCGTATTTTTTGGTCAACAAACCATGTTTGGTGGTGTTGTGATCGGTGATGCCGATAATATCCAAGCCGTTTTCTTTTGCCAAACGAACAATCTCGTCGGGACTCATATCCAAATCTCCGCAGGGAGAAAGCACGGTATGAATGTGAAAATCGGCTTTGTAAAGGGGCATTTTATCGTATCAGATTATAAACCATTCCCGAAATTTCAAATTCTTCCAACGCTGTTCCCAAAATCGGAATATTTTCTTCATTGCTTTGTTGCAGGGTGTCGTCGTCGGGTTTAGAGCCTTTCACCACGATAATGGCTGCCAATTCTTTCAAAGAAGCTATTGCCATGATGTTTTTGTGGGTTTGCAAGGTTATCCACACATGTCCTGCTTCGGCATGTCCCATTACATCGCTCAACAGATCGCAGGTGTAGCCACCCGAAATCTCGTTATCCAATCCTTTTTCTCCCGAAAACACGTTCAGATTTATTTTTTCTGCCAATTCTCTAACTGTCATATTTCTTATATATTTATTTCGTTATCCAGCTCTTTTATAAGATTTTTGTCTAATTTTCCTACGCCCCATGTCTGTTTCATCAACTCGGACGAATCGGAAATGTCTAATTTGTCGTTTTGTTCCAATATTTTTTGAATAAAAATACACCTCTTAATATCTGTTCCTTTCTGAACAATATCTTCGGCAAATGCCTGACAGGACGGCGTTCCGCAAATGCCGCAATCCACCTGCGGAAGAATATTGTTTATCTCGTTGATGCGTTTCATCTTTTTCATGGCTTCTGCCATGTTGTCGTCCAATTTGATAATGGATCGAGGCAAGATTTTTCCCTGCAACAAAATATTTTCTTCTATATACGGTGCATGTTTTTCAAATTCGGCTTTGGAAATATCCGAATCGTTCACGTCATTTGCCCGACGATTTGCCCGTTCGGTGGTCAGAAATTTGTTTCCCGCACACAAAATCCCGCCTGCACAACTTTGATAACAGGCTCTTAATTCCAAAAAATCTATATCGTCAATATCTTCATTCTCTACTTTTTCCAGAAAATCTATCACATTTTCGATTTGATCGATAGCCATTTTTTTGTTGGCGTCAACAATGCGTATCTCTCCTTTGGTCAACGACCAAAGAACGGAATTGCGTGTCATGAATTGAAAATCGGAGGTTGTCTCTTCTTCGTTTTCAAATCCTTTTTGTTTAATTTCTCGATAAACCCTGTTGTACAGGTAATTCATATTGATAAGTCCGTTTATCAAACTGTTTTCTTCCACCACCGAACTTTTTATCCCTGCAATTTTGGCGGCACAGGGCGTGATATAAAACAGTCCCACTTCGTTCCAGGGAATGTTTTCCTCGTCAAATTTCCGCTTAATGTACAATGCCGTAACGTCCATTGGCGGTCGTATCAGCATGATATTGTCTACCAGCGTGGGAAAACGAACCTGCACCAAACGTGTTATCGCCGGACAAAAAGAAGAAATAACAGGCTTATGTAAATGATTTTTCACATAATCGTTATACGGTTTTCGGAGAAATTCCACCGAATTTTCCGTTTCGTACACATGCGTAAATCCCAAAGACAACAATCCGTTGAAAATCTGTTTGGAAGTAACTTTGTCGGAAAATTGGGCGCTAAAAACCGCCGGCATCAAGGCTACGCGGTATTTGTAATCATATATTCGTTGAAAATCATCTTGACGGACACTGATCGCACCATAAGGACAAATTCGGTAACACTGTCCGCAATCGATACAACGGTCGGGATTGAGTTTTGCTTTCCCTTCAATTACGCGGATAGCTTCTGTCGGACAATCCATCATACAATGAGAACAACCCATACAAAGGTCACTCCGAAATTCCAACGCATGATAAAATGTCTCTTTTTGTGTCTCCATTGTCTTTTTATTTCAAGATTGTCCTGCTTCGTTGCTTGTTTGTTACATTATATTTGTCATTGCAACTTATTATATATCTCAACAATTGTTCCAACATTTACTTCGCTGGTAACGGTTAATCTGTCGGAATTGTTTTTCATATTGGGCAATCCCATTCCGGCGCCGAAGCCCATTTCCCGCACCGAAACCGACGCGGTGGAATATCCCACTTCCATCGCTTTTTCTATATCGGGAATGCCGGGACCTTCGTCTTCCAGACGAATGGTGATAGAATCTTCGTCAATGTTTACAAATATTTTCCCTTTATAGGCGTGAGCCACAACGTTTACTTCCGCTTCATACAACGCAACCACCGTGCGCTTTATAATCGTAGGATCAACATTGAGTTGTTTCAATGTCTTTTTTACCGAACTTGACGTAGAACCTGCACCGGTAAAATCGCCACCTGTTATTTCATATTCAAAATGCATTTTTCCTGTTTAAAATAAAGACTTTATTCCCGCATTAAACAGCACCGCCGAAGCTCTGAATGCCGAATATTTACTCTCGATAACAATAATATCGTTTTCATTGGCAATGGTTATCATATCTTGATTGGCTTTTTTTCCTCTAACCAAAATAATGATATTCAAATTTGCCATTTCTGCGGTGCGAATGGTTTGAACATTTGCCAAACCCGTAAGCAACACCACTATTCCATCTGAATTATTGACAGTCAACACATCGCTCATCAAATCGGACGTGAATGCGTGCGTAACGTCAAAATGGCTTCCCTGTACTTCGGAGACAATTTTTCCGTCAATCAATTTTACTATTTCTTCTATGTTCATTTTATTTTTATCGTCTTAATAATTACTTGTCGAAAGACCGTGCAAAAGTACAATTTTATTGGATACCGTGATGAAAGATTTTTATTTTCCAAAGGAAAAATTGCATTCTATACGTTTCCCGCTATTTTGCAGGAGGACATTCTACCCAATCGCCGTTGCTTTTGATCAATTCAATCAAGGCGTCTACTGCCGTTGCTTCGTCAATTTGTTTAAGTACAGGCGTTTGAGCTTTGTACAGCGTAATCTTTCCGTTTCCGCAACCCACAAAGCCGTAATCGGCATCTGCCATTTCGCCCGGACCATTCACAATGCAACCCATCACCGCTATTTTCAAGCCTTTCAGATGAGAAGTTTTACTTTTTATAATTGCCAAAAAATGCTCAATATCA
>JAIRTU010000160.1 GCA_031254735.1 Bacteroidales bacterium
GTTGATTTTAACGGAAACATGTCGTCGGCGACATATTCATGGCGACGTGTAAGTGCGGTAAGTCTTGCCGGATTACCTGCGAGCGGAACAGGATATTTACCTGCATTTACCGCTTCAAATACAACTTCGTCTCCCATTGTTGCCACATACGAAGTAACCATGTCGTACACCAACAACAATGTAACATGTACAGTATTGGATTCGTTGGATATAACGGTATATCCTGCACCTGAAGTAACATCTCCGGCGAATGACGTCATCGTTTGTAACGGAAATACCCTCACGGTAACTTTTGCGGGAGCGGCAGATACCTATTCGTGGCGTAAAACAGCAGGCGATATAATACCGGGAGTTCCGTCGCATGGCGTTGGCAATATAAGTACCGGAGTATTGACAAACAGCGGTATCCGTCCATTGACAGCCCTTTACGAAGTAATACCGTCATACAATTTCAATGGAGGCAAATGCGAAGGAGCGGCATATACTTTTGCCGTTACCTTAAATCCGACAGCAGAATTGAGCAGTGCGGTATCGGCAGATACCATCTGTTCGGGATCGGCATACAGCTATACGGCAAGCAGCAATGTACAGGGAGTAATTTTCTCATGGACTCGTGCATCAAATGCTTCAATCAACGGCGGAGCGTCAGGCAGTGGCAGCACGGCGTCTATCAACGAGGTATTGACCAATACATCCTCTGCTCCGATAACAGTTACCTATCAATACAGCCTCACCATAAATGGTTGTACGGTATCGGGAGCAACCGAAGCGATACAAGTAACGGTATTGCCGACGATAGATATGTCCTTTTCGGCAAGATACGATGTGTGTGTCAATGCAACGGAGGCGGTATTAGCCTATACTCCACTAGGAGCGGCAAATACTGAATATCGCATTATCTTCGACCGGGCGTCGTTGGCAGCAGGATTTGTTTCCGTATCTGTTGCATCGGCATTGCCGGCAGACGGTATTCATGTTCCGCTTCCCGCCGGTGTAAGTTCGGGCGATTATCATGCAACGGTTTATTTGGGAAGAGGTGTTTGTGAGGCTTCTTATCCCGTAAGTATTCATGTAATGCCGCTTACGCAGATAGTAGAGCAACCGCAATCGATACAGGCACTTTGTCCGAATATTTCACAGATAATGCTTACGGTTGTTGCTCTTGGAGAAAATCTGACCTATCAATGGTATTTCAACGCCTCTCCGATAGCGGGAGCAACGCAGGCGGTATATCAGACACTCTACGACAGCACCATGGAAGGCAGCTATTATGTAGAGGTAACAGGCAGTTGCGGTTCGCTTGTCAGCGACAGCGTGAAGCTCAGCACCAACAATCTGTTGATTTTGGAAAAATGGGGCGATGTGCTGTATGTAGACAATTCCGACGACCGTTATGTGGATTATCAATGGTATAAAAATGATTATCCTGTATCTCTTGACGGCAGTTCGCAATATTACGCCGAACGACCGTATTTGCAGGGGACCTATCGTGTGAGAGTGTATCTTGCAGACGGCACATGGTTTGAAAGTTGTGATTACGAGGTAGATAATTCCAAAGCCTTGTCTTCAAAAATCTATCCTAATCCGGTAGATGCAGGCAGTTTCATTACGGTGGAATTGGAAGAAGAATTGTCGGAAGATGCACAATCACAAATGGAAATATATGATATATTGGGTCGCATGCTTAGACGCGAACAGATAACAGGAAACCGATTTAGCGTGGAAACACCTCAAACGGCAGGGACATACTATCTGCGTATCTACAACAAAGATGCAGGCTATATTAACAAACGTTTTATTGTTAAATAACAGGAGGGCTTTAAAATGATGACGAAAATTCAGAAAATAACGAAAAAAGTGAATTGTAAGATGAAAACAATAACAAGAATCATCGCCGTTGTATGTATCCTCTTTCTGATTATGCCGTTGCAGGCACAGGAAAAAGGTTCTTTTCTGACCCTGAAAGGAGGTTTGGGTTCTACCGGATTGCAGTACGAACTCTTGGGAGCAAGTCGTAATGGCGTGCGTCATAACCGACTTGGTTGGAATGCGGAATTGGGGTATCAATATTTTTTCACTCAACATTGGGGAATAGCTGCGGGAGTGGGCATTGCACATTACCGCACCTTGGGGACGTATCCTTTTGCGTACGATACCAAGAACTGTTTCGACTTGGGTTCACAAGTGGACGATGACGGTTTTGGCGACAATGACGGTAATTACCGGTTGCAGGTTCATTTGATGGACTGGAAAGAAATCCAAAAGACCTATTTTGTGGAAATACCGCTTATGGTGATGTATCAGCATAAGTTTGGCGAAAGACAAACAAGCGGTTTCTATGTGGGACTTGGAGCTAAATTGCAGTTGCCCATAATTTCCAACTATTATGTACAGGATGCCTCTTCTGCGGAAGATGTGCGTTTGCGTGTGGCAGCTTACTACGACGACGGACATTTGAGAGTGGGAGGAGAAGACGATCCTCAACTTCCGCAGCATGGCTTTGGCGGCATTAACGATCCTCACAATAAATTGGATTGGGAAGGAAGTGCCTCATTGAAATTGGGCGTTGCCCTGAGCGGGGAAGTCGGTTTCTTGATAGGTCTGAGCAAAAGGGTAGACCTTATGCTCGCAGGTTTTGTTGATTATGGTCTTATGAATATCAAAAAAACAGGACAGGAAGACCCTTTGCTTTCAGCGCCTGAGAAATATTTGCCCGAAGCCGGCGAGAATGTCGGAAAAGGCATTGTTTATCGCGGCATGGTAGAATCCGACCGCACGGAGAGCATCAATCCCTTTGCCTATGGCGGTAAAGTGGGCGTGCGTGTGAAGTTGGGAAAACTGTCAACGGACAGAACGTCTCGGGATAGGGAAGAACGCATGGCACAGGCAGAGAGACAGGCTATAGACGCTTTGCGCAACAAAGTAGACGCTCTTGACAAAAAGATGGACGCCCTTGACAAAAAAGTGGAAAAGTTGTTGGAACAGCCTCAACCGCCAACGGTAGTAACGACAACAACGCCGGCAAAAGCCACAGCAGCTACTTTCAGAGGTGTTGTAACCGACTCTGCGACCGGGGATCCTCTTTTGGCAACCATAGAAGTGTACGATGAAGCTGAAAATTTGGCAGGCGTAACGGCGTCGGATGCAAATACAGGTGTTTTTGAAGTTACCGATTTGCCATTGGGCAAAACGTACAGCATCAAGACAAAGAAACCCGGTTATGCCTATTCTGTTCAGGAAGATATAAATGTGGGAGCAGAAGAAGAAACTCCCATACGGAATTTCAATATAAAGTTGAGCGGATTGGAGAAAAACAGTTCGTTCTCGTTGAAAAATATCTTCTTTGAAACGGCAAAGACTACGTTGAAACCCGAATCGATGAAAGAAATAGATAATCTGTATCAGTTAATGACAGAAAATCCGAGGTTAAAGATCGAAGTGAGCGGACATACGGACAATGTAGGCGGATACGAGTATAACCAAAAGTTATCGAAAGGCAGAGCAGCGGCAGTGGTGCAAGCCTTGATCAATAAAGGGATTTCTGCCGAAAGGTTAGAGAGTGCGGGTTACGGCTACGATCGACCGGTAAGCACGAACTCAACACCCGAAGGTCGCGCCCAAAATCGCCGTGTGGAATTTAAGGTTTTAGAAAACTAAACCTGCTAAGAACATCTTCAATAGAGTGTGTGAGAGGTGAGGTGCTTTCCTGAAAAGCATCTCCCTCTTTTTTTTGAAACCCCCGAAATCGCAAAACAGGAGAGAGAAACACACTTCTAATGATGTCCGGTAGAAATCTAAAATACCGGGTTCTCATTATCAACACGTTAGCTCCTGCCGGACATTTTGGCAAATAATTTTACCTCACAAATAATGGACGGATAAACACGTGAATATCAATGGTTTTTATAAATTATCGTCAAAATAACTTTTTTGCAAAGACAAAAAGTTTTTCTCTTTGAGAAACATCTGCGAACCCGATATTGCAGAAAAAGTATCTCGTATTGCTATTCTTTGTACTTTTGGAAGATGTGTCAGCAATCCTTCTTCTCGTAAATCGTTCATTGCCTCCAAAATAGCCGAGCCGAAGCCTGCCGAAGCCTGATGTTCTTCCGTTGTGATAATTTTTTTATACGAATTAAATATCGGCAATAACTTTTCTTTGTTCAGAGGTTTGATAATCGGGAAAGTATACACCGAAGCATTGATTTTGTTTTCTTTGATAAAATCCAGATTGTCTATGGCGATACTTCCGGTAGATAAAACAGCCGTATTTTCTCCTTTTTGTATCAAAACAGCTTCTCCTGTTTGATAGTCATTCAAAGGTTTTTCATGAATGATCTTTTCTCCATTTTTCCCCAAACGAATATAAAAGGGCGATGTTTCTTTTACGGCTAATGTGGTCAACATTTTCGATTCGGTCGGGTCGGCGGGGGTACAAACCGTTAAATCGGGAATTGTCCGCAACATGCCGAGTTCTTCTGTTGTATGGTGAGATGTTCCCAACGAACCATACGCATAACCACCTCCCACCGCAATGATATTTACATTTAAATGATGATAACAAATGTCGTATCGTATCTGCTCCATGCATCGCAACGTGGGAAAATTTCCAATGGAATAAATAAATGGGATAAAGCCTTCTTTTGCCAATCCTGCGGCTATTCCTGCCATGTTTTGTTCTGCAATGCCCACATTGATAAAACGTTCGGGAAATTGTTGGGCAAAAGGCTCTACAATATTGTATCCCAAATCGGCTACCAACAAAAATACTTTATCGTCTGTTGAGGCTTCTTCCACCAACTGTTTAATAAATGCCGTTCTCATGATTAACGTATCTGTTCCAAAGATTTTTGATATTGCTCTTCGTTCGGACTTCTATAATGCCACAATAAATCATTCTCCATAAAATCTACACCTTTCCCTTTTATTGTATGAGCTATTATCACTTTTGGGTTCTCGGTTTTCTGTAAAAATGCCTGTTCTATTTCATCGTAATTATGTCCGTTTATTTCTATCGGACTAAGGTTGAACGAGCGGAATTTTTCAGCCAACGGCTCTAAATTTATAACTTCATTGGTGTTTCCCAATGCCTGAATTTTATTATAATCAATTATCACAGTGAGATTATTTAATTTTTGGTGGGCTAAAAAAAGAAAACTTTCCCAATTTGATCCTTCGTCCAACTCTCCGTCGCTCAACAAACAGTATGTTTTCCAATTTTGTTTTTTTGTCTTTGCTGCCAATGCCATTCCGCAAGCCACCGACAAGCCGTGTCCCAAACTTCCTGTCGACAACTCAATTCCGGGAACTTTATGATTGGTATGACTCATCAAACGGCTATTATTTTGAGAATATGTTGTCAATTCTTCTGTCGGAAAAAATCCTTTCATCGCTAACACGGCGTACAATGCTGTACAGGCATGTCCTTTCGACAAGATAAATCGATCTCGCTCTTCCCATTGCGGATTATTTGGTTCTATATTCAAAATGCCATTATACAAAACCGATAATATATCTGCCATAGAAAATGCACCGCCAATATGCGAGGCTTTGGCAGCATATATCATTTCCAATGTTTTTTTTCTTATCTTTACAGCAAA
>JAIRTU010000184.1 GCA_031254735.1 Bacteroidales bacterium
GGTGCAAAAATATTTTGCACCGATGACGGAGTATTTGTAATATCTCCCGCAGGGAAAATATTATTTGACAAAAAAAAACGAACACTTGCGTTCTCTTCTGCCGAAGGCAGTAGAGAATATCTATAAAGCGTTAAATAAATATTCGCGTTATCTAAATAATTCATCTCCATTAAAAATTACATCACAAAGTTACGCCTTTCTATTTTTAATACAGGTAATAACTATTTTGTTTTTCGATAAAGAAAATTTATATTCTCTCAACTGAAATTTATATCACTAATAGGATTAGCGGGATTAGGTTTTTTCGTTTCGGCAACGCGCCCTTGTGAACTTTGTGTATCCTTTGTGTCCTTAAAAGAAAAAACAAAAGGAATTACGCACGAACAAACAAAAATGTAATTTGTCATTCGTAATTCGTAATCACAAAAATCCCTGTTCAGACAGTGTAAATCACCGGTTTAACAGCAATGTTCACACCATGAACAAAGAAGATTTTGTTTCTCTCTTTCTCTTTTCGTTCGGATAATCCAAGAAAAAATTATATTTTTGCATAAATACATTTAAGGCACGATATATATATTAACAAAATATACAGTAAAAGATATGCAGAAATTATTATTATTAGGCGATGAAGCCATTGCTCAGGGAGCAATAGACGCAGGAATTTCGGGGGTATATGCTTATCCGGGAACTCCGTCGACAGAAATAACAGAGTACATACAACATTCTCAACAAGCCAAAGACGGCAATGTACACCGTCAATGGTCGGCAAACGAAAAAACAGCTATGGAAGCCGCTGTGGGAATGTCTTACGCAGGAAAACGAGCGTTGGTATGTATGAAACACGTAGGAATGAATGTGGCTGCCGATTCGTTTATGAATGTTACCGTAACAGGTGCTAACGGCGGATTGGTGGTGGTAGCCGCCGACGATCCAAGCATGCACTCTTCTCAAAATGAACAGGATTCTCGCTATTACGGGCGGTTTGCGTTTGCACCCATGTTCGAGCCTTCCAATCAGCAGGAAGCCTACGACATGACACGTGCGGCTTTCGACCTGTCGGAAAAATACAATATTCCGGTCTTGTTGAGGATAACAACTCGTTTGGCACATTCGCGTTCGGGCGTCGTCCGCAGAGAAATTCGTCCGCAAAACGAAATTAAACTGCCAACCAACCCCAAACAGTTTATTTTGCTGCCGGCTATCGCACGGAAACAGTACGGCGATCTGTTGAATAAACAACCCGATTTGGAAAAAGAATCCGAAAAATCATCATTCAACCAATATATCGACAGCGAAAACAAGTCTATGGGCATCATCGCTTCGGGAATTGCTTATAATTATTTAATGGAAAACTATCCCGACCGAAAATGTCCGTATCCGATATTGAAAATCTCTCAATATCCGTTGCCTGTGGATCAGATTTCCAAATTGGCAGACAGTTGTGAGAGTATTTTGGTTTTGGAAGACGGCTATCCTTTGATAGAAGAACAGCTTCGCGGATTATTAAATCGCGGCTTGAAGATAAAAGGGCGTTTAGACGGCACAGTTCCTCGTATGGGAGAGCTGAATCCCAACATTGTCGCTCTCGGATTGGGCATGAAAGACACTCGCGGAGAAGATATTCCCGATATTGTCTCTCCTCGTCCGCCGGCATTATGTACCGGTTGTCCGCACATTGATTCTTACCTCGCTTTGAACGAAGCAATCGAGCCTTACGGCAAAGGACGTGTGTTTTCCGACATTGGCTGTTATACATTGGGTGCTTTGCCGCCGTATAATGCCATTTATTCTACGGTGGATATGGGTGCGTCCATCACGATGGCAAAAGGTGCGTCGGATGCGGGTTTGCTGCCGAGCGTTGCCGTGATTGGAGATTCTACATTTACCCATTCGGGAATGACTTCGCTGTTGGACTGTGTGATCGAAAACACCAATATCACGGTTATGATACTCGACAATTCCACCACCGGCATGACAGGCGGACAAGATTCTCATGCGGTGGGTCGTCTGGAAAGCATCTGTCGGGGATTGGGTGTGGAAAAAGAACATATACGGATAATGAAACCGCTCAAAAACCAACATGAAGAAAATGTGAAAATCATTAAAGAAGAATTGGCATACAAGGGCGTTTCGGTTTTGATTCCCACTCGTGAATGTATACAGACTTTGGGTAAAAAAGTAAAAGCCAAACAAGCAAATAAATAAACGGTTTTAATTTTAATTTTAAATAGAATAAAAGATGAAAATAGATATAATATTAGCAGGCGTCGGAGGACAGGGTATTCTTTCAATAGCAACCGTTATCGGTTCTGCAGCGTTGAAACAGGGATTGTTTTTAAAGCAAGCCGAAGTTCATGGTATGAGTCAGCGGGGCGGCGATGTGCAATCGCATCTTCGGATTTCGGATAAAGATATTGCGTCCGATTTAATCCCTTTCGGCAAAGCCGATCTTATTGTTTCGGTAGAGCCTATGGAATCGTTGCGTTATCTGCCGATGCTTTCGCCCGAAGGGTGGGTGATCACAAATACTACTCCTTTTATCAACATTTCAAATTATCCCGACGAAAAAGTGCTGATGAACCGCATTGCCCAACTGCCGCGAAACATCGCCATTGACGCCGATACGATAGCCAAAGAAATCGGCTCGGCACGAAGTGCCAATATGGTGATTTTAGGTACGGCTTCTCCTTTTATCAACATGGAGTTTTCTTCGTTGGAACAGGCAGTACGCGACATCTTCGGACGAAAAGGCGAACAGATTGTAGAAACCAACCTCACCTGTCTGCGAGCAGGAAGAGATTATGCCGAGAAAATGAAATAGTGCATCGCAACAAACAATACCAACCCATTGGACTTTTTCAAAAAGTTCAATGGGTTTCTTTTTACAATATTTTCCTTCGGTGAATATCCCTATTAATGGGGATATTGGATTACGTACATTTGTTGTAATTTTGCAAATATTATAAAGAAAGAATGAGATTATCCGACCTTAAAACAGGAGAAAGAGCAGTAATAGTCAAGGTGCTGGGATACGGTGGCTTCCGAAAACGCATTGTGGAAATGGGTTTTATCAAAGGAAAAATAGTTGAGTCTATTGCCAATGCACCGCTCAACGACCCTGTTAAATATCGTATCATGGGATACGAAATATCCCTTCGGAGGAGTGAGGCTGCTCAAATAATGGTCATCAGTGTGGAAGAAGC
>JAIRTU010000201.1 GCA_031254735.1 Bacteroidales bacterium
AGATATTCGGTTAATACAATTGAAAATGACTCTTTTGCTTCATCTTCCGTATCTCCGTAACCGTATAAATCCAATGCCGAACAATAAGCGTAAAAGACGTTATCTTCTTTAAATAAGACTATTACTAATTTTACGGTAACATCTGAATTTTCCATACGTTAATCTACTTTTTTATTTCTAGCAAAGGTATAAAAAAATTATTCTTCGTTTTTTATTCCTTGCAGGGAACTTTCATATCTCCATTTTCGTTTTTTTCGCAGGCGACAAAAAGCAGTGAATAACGATGAACGATTAATCCGGCTCTCCGGTTCAGACAAAGCGATTTTGGAAACAAAAACACAGCCGCATTAAAAAATACGGCTGCTGTTGATTATGAAATTAAAAGAACTTTTTATCTTACAATTACTTTGCAGCGAAAGCCGAGCATTGCATCGGCGTTGGTATAATCGCCGAAACGCAATCCGTTGGACGCTGCACCGATGACCGTTTTTCCGTTTGCCGTCATTTCGTTTACATTGTCGGAAAGACCTGTCAGTTCTTTACTTTTGGTGTTTACCGATGTCAAAGAGTTGACCGAAGTTTTTGTTTTTTGTGCGTCATACGCATTTTGAAACTCACTTTCTGTCGGCAGAGAGAATAAATAGGAGGACGTATTACTTTTCTTTTTGTTACGGTTTTCGTAATCCGTACGCCAAGAGCAATACCGTTTTGCCTGTTGCAGCGTAATGCCCACAACAGGATAATTTTGCAACTCCGGATTGTTCAAATAATTTTCCGTCTTATACGCATTCTTACAGACAGCATCATCGGGGAGGCAACTCTGATAGTATTCGTTATCGACTTCGTATGTTGTTACGTCATTGAGATACACATTCCAATCCGCAATGGTTACTTCGTGAATTTGAATGTACGCATTTTCCATGTTGGGAATGGCGACAACACCGGTGGGCGGAGTTCCTTGTGCAAAACTCCGAACAATACAAACTAAACTGATACTTAGCATTAAAATAACTTTTTTCATTTTTTTATTTTTATTATGATTTATACTGAATTAATTTCCTGTTTATCTTTTTGTTTTTTGCTGCCCTGGTACATCTCGTATTTATAAAAGATACATTCCAAAGCCGCATTGTTCACTTTAAATTTTTGAGCAGGACGAAGTCCGAATTTTTTCATTGCATCTTTGTTCGGCGTAATTATCCATGCTACACTATTGATATGTTTTTGCTTCAAAACGTTGCCTACACTTTGATAAAAATTTTCAACATCTTCTATTTTCATGCGTTCGCCGTAGGGCGGATTGATGATGATAACCGACGGAACAGGCTGTGGCTTAACATCTTCAAAAGATTCTATCGATAATTTTATCCATTTGTCCAGCTTCATTTTTTTTACGTTTTCTTTCGCTTCTTTTATGTACCGAAACGAAATATCGCTGCCATAAATTGTATGATTAAATTCCGAAATGGCATTATCGGCGTCGTTTCGTATTTTGTTCCATAGCTTTTCGTCGAAATTTTTCCAATACATAAATCCGAAATCATTCCGAAAATACGCTGCCGGCATATTTACGGCAAACATAGCCGCTTCTATGGGCAGAGTTGCCGAACCGCACATAAAATCAACGAAATCGCAATCGGCTTGCCAACCGCTAATCGCTATCAATCCTGCCGCCAGCACCTCGTTGAGTGCCGCAAAATGGCGGGTGGTTTTGTATCCTCTTCGGTGCAACGATTCTCCCGAAGTGTCTAACGAAACACTGCATTGGTTGCCGTTTACATAAATATCAACCGAAACATCGGGATATTGCTTGTCTACACTTGGGCGACAATTGTATTTCTCGCGAAAACGATCGCAAAGAGCATCTTTTGCCAACAGACTTGCGTACTGCGAATTGGAGAAAATAGATTGATTGATAATTGCGTGCATGCAAAAAGTTCCGTCTTGGAAAAGATATTGCTCGAAAGGTATTCTGAATATATATTTGTAAAACTGTTCGTTGGTGTTGAACTCAAACGTTGCGACAGGTTGCAAAATCCGCAAAACGGTTCTGCAACAATAGTTTGCTTTGTACATCAGGGCTTTATCTCCCCAAAATTCCACCGCACGGTGCAACAAAACAACATCTTCGGCGCCCAGCTTTTTTAGTTCTTCTGCGGCAACCGTCTCCAACCCTTGAAAAGTCTTTGCAATATATCGTGTGAGGCTTTTATCCATATTCTAATACTATTTTGCAAAAGTAATATAATTTTTTGACTTCAATGAGGAAATAAGAAAATCATCATAAATGCAAATCTTTCTTCCGGCTTTCGGAAATTAATTTTCTCGTTTTCAAATAGTAACATAGCGTATATTGTCGGACAATAAACATCATGGCAAAGCATTGCATTTTCATAATAGTGTTTATAAAACTTGTTTTTATTACCCATTTTTTTAATCAACTGCATATATTTTCCTCTCATATTGAATGCAAAATTACGATCGGAAAGATAAACGGTTACCCATTCTTTTTCTCCGTATTTCCTAATTCTGAAAGAATCTGCAAATATTTCTTTTAGATGAATTAAATCGAGAGACCGGAAAAAGGATTTTCCGGATTCTTCGTCAGGGACTAACGGGTCAATAGTTCCCGAATCGCCGATAAAACCCATATTGTTTTCTAAGATTGCCTTATATGCTTCATCTATCGGTAAATTCGTATCTGTTTTCGACAACACAAAAGCATCGTAGAAATCAATAATTTGATACATTGTTTTTGCCTCTTCCGGTGTAAAGATTTTATCTATCGGATTCTTTTTTTGAGCTTTGGCAAAAAACGAAAAAAATATCACGCAAGAAAAAAGAAATATTTTGTTTCTCATTTGTAGAACAATTTTTATTCTGCAAAAGTAATATAAATTATCGGGAATACAAAACAAAACCTTTCTAAAATTTCACCTGAACGATGACTGTCTTTTTAGTTCTTTTTCGGCTTAAACTTTATGCTGAGACCGGCACGGACGATGCTTTTGCTCGGAAAAAAAGGCAATGTTTTATACGCAATGGGTCGGATAGAATCCTTTATATAGAATTTTCCGAATGAATATTCCGCAAAAATACCTGCATGTTTGGCAAAATAAAAAGCAAAACCCAAACCTGTTGCCCATTCGTGTTCGTATGGATAATCTTTGGAAGTCAGAGAACTTCTTCCGCCGTATTTTGCAGTTACATATAAATCAAAACGAAAATCGGGCATCTTGATAAAAAAAGGAAAAATATGCAAATTGCCTTGAACACCATACGAAAGGAAATGACCGTCTTGGCTTACAGCACCTACCAAAGAATTATCGTTATCGTAAAGCGTAAAAATTGCATGCCTGTATTGAGCATATCCCAAATAAGTGCCGACTTCAAGAAAATTCAACACGCCGTAATTGCCCTCCAGACGAAAATCGGCGGTATAATCTGCTTTCAACTTTTCATAATTGCTTGAAACTGTTTTATTGTAATTTTTCGCATAGGGGGCGCAACTCAATTTGATATTCCACCGTTTTTTCAGATACGATTCTTGAGCGGATAGCGTTGTTCCACTCAAACTTCCCAACAGAATAGAGATGATTATGAAAATTCTTGTCATTGTTTTTACTTTATAAATTTGCCGTTTGCAGATATAAAACGGAGTTCGTGCCGGTTTATTTTGTACTTTTTCACCTGTCGTTGCGTTAGTTTGTCATATCTTATACCGAAAATTGCTTATTGAATGCGAACGAAACAAATTGTTTTTTATATTTTAAGTGTTGCTCTGTTGTCGGTTTCCTGCCGTAAGGAAGTCAAAAATGATTTTGAGGATTTTTCCGCAATGCCTGTTGTTAACAGTATTTTGGTTGCCGGCGAGCCGGTGCAGGTACATCTGTCGTTGACAGCCCAAATAAATTCCAATGATTTCCTGCTTGTGGAAAATGCTAAAATATTCCTGTATGCAGACAACGTCTTTGTCGAAGAATTAAGCTGCACAGAAAAAGGCATTTACCGATCGAATATTCTTGTAGAACCGCAAAAAGAATATGCTTGCAAGATATTGATTCCCGATTTTGACACGCTTTTTTGTCGGAGTAAAATTCCTGCAACAAGTCGCATATCAAATGTGAAATATATTCCTGCTGCGGGTTTGGACGATGAGGGACTGCTGCACCCTGCCCTTGAACTGACTTTTGAAAACAATCTTTCGCAACGCCTGTATTATGAAGTGGCTTTGCGACACCTCGCACTTGGCTACGAACATCATGTATTTATTTTACCGAATAACGATCCGCTTATTGTTCGAGAAGGGGTGAATAATCTTGCCGTTTTCAGCAATGAGGGCATTGCAGAACCTTTTTATACGTTGAAATTGAATATTCGACCATCGTCTGCGTTTCATCTTGACGATAAGCTTTTGGTGGAATTTCGTTCGGTCGATTATGCTTATTATCAATATGTGAAGAACCGAAAACTGTACGAACAGGGCTATTATTCCGATGTTTTTGAGAATTATTCGCCCGTTGCCTTATATTCTAATGTAGATAATGCTTACGGTATTTTTGCCGGCTATACATTTGTGAAAACGGATACCATTTATATTAAGAAAAACTAACGGAATGAAATATATTGTCGGATTATTTTTGTTGCTTCTGTCGGTTATTGAACTTTCAGCACAACACAAAATACGAATATTCGGATTTGTTTCTGACAGCCGAAGCGGAGAAAAATTGATAGGTGCAACGCTGTATGATACCGTTGCTCAACAGGGAGCAGTAAGCGATAATGATGGTTATTTTAGTTTGGCAATGTCGGCTTCTGCCTGTTTGAGAGTGAGTTATATCGGATATTCCCCTGTTTTTATTGCTGTAAAAGATTACGAAAAAGATACGTTGCTGCGTATACAGTTAGAGGCTGTGTCGTCTCAACTCAATGAATTTGTTGTTGAGGCAAAAAGAGAAATGAAAGCCAATGTTGTCGGGTTGAACAGTATGGAAATGAGCTATATGCCGTCGATTGGGAGTAAGCCGGATATTATGCGGCAGTTGCAGGCATTGCCCGGAATTGCCATGCAAAACGAAAGTTCAAGTACTTTGTTGGTCAGAGGCGGCGACCCGGGGCAGAATTTATATCTGATAGACAATGTTCCGATTATTTATGTCAATCATTTGGGTGGATTTTTTTCGGTGTTTAATCCCGATATTATCAATCAAATAGATGTTTACAAAGGCGGATTTCCGTCTCGATTTGGCGGAAAAATATCTTCGGTGGTTGATATTACCCAAAAAGAAGGCGATCGTTCGCTTTGGAAAGGCAATTTCAGTGCGGGAATTACCGATTTGTCGTTTGCGGTGGAGGGTCACTGCTCCCAAAATACGGCTCTGATTGTTACAGGAAGAAAGACACTCATCGATTTGCTGATGTGGCTCTTTTCTTCGCTTTCCAATGGTGGAGATTATCGATTTTTGTATGGTTTTCATGATGTCAATGCAAAATTTTCATGGAAGATAAACGAGAAAAATTCCATGATATTCAATTTTTATCAGGGTGATGATTATTTTTCTACAACATTTAAAAACCTGATGCTCAACAATGAAAAAGAAACCTCAAAAATACGAAACAAATGGGGAAACATACTGTTTTCGGCAAGGTGGAAGCATATTGTTTCTTCCAAATTGTTTGCCAATCACACCCTTTCGTTTACTCGCTATCGACTGCAGCAAAAAAGCACCCTGACAAGTGCGGACACTTCCATTCAATACCAATACCTTAATTTTCTGCAAGATATTTCGTTAAAAACCGAATGGAAATACTCCGTTTCTCCGATTTGGGAAATGCAGTTTGGCGGAAATGTTTCCCTGCTTTCCGCTCTTCCGTCTTATGTTTATGCCACCAATCAAAACCAAACGAAAAAACGGTACACCCACGCTTTTCAAACCAATTTGTATTGGGAAAATATCATCAATTGGAAGAAAATAAAATTGATTGCAGGCGTTCGGGGAGTAGATTATTTGACGAAAGATTATACGCATTTTTCTTTTGAACCTCGTGCGAATATACGTGTTTGTGTTGCCAAAAATAATTATATCCATTTGAGTTATTCCAAAATCAGCCAACAAACGCATTTGTTAATGTCATCGGGAACACTTTTTCAAAACGAAACATGGATATTTTCCAATAAATCTGTTTTGCCTGCGTATGCTCATCAATATACTGTCGGTTGGCAGGGAACGTTCCTGAAAGATATATTATTTTCCGAAATAACAGTATTTTATAAGACTATGTGCCATTTGGCAACCTATAAAGACGGTTATTCTTCATTGATTGGAGACGAAAATTGGGAAAACCGAATTGCACCCGACGGAAAAGGAAAATCGTTTGGCTGTGAGTTTTTGTTAAAAGCGGCTTACGGAAAATGGAACGGATTTGTCGCTTATACCCTGTCGAAGACTACACGAAAATATCCGCTTGTAAATCAGGGAAAAATATTTCTATTTGACTACGACCGACCGCATGTTTTGTCTTTGTTTGTAGGCTGTAAAATTACGCCCAAACTGAATCTGTCTTTGAGTTGGACATACATGACAGGACAGCTTTACACTCCTGCAATCGGACGGCAATTGATGATTACCGAAAGCGGCGACTATCAAGCGGCACTTATCTATGGCGAAAAAAACAGCGACAGAATGAAAGATTATCATCGTTTAGATGTGGCACTCAATTATGAGAAGATCGGAAAGCGGGGAAATAAAGTTGTTTGGACGGTTTCTGTTTACAACCTCTACAATCGTTTAAATCCGTATATTTACTATTATAATCATGATAATTCTTCGGAACGCTATACGTATAACATAGAGCCTTTGCATTTGTATCAGATTACTTTGTTTCCTGTTATTCCCTCTTTCTCTTATAAAGTTTTTTTTCGGCAAAAAGCAAAGCAGGAAAAAGAACACTTGAAAATAACCCGACAACAACAGAAAGGAGACAGATTTAAAAAGTGGCTTTACCATGAGAATTGAAACAATTTTGTGTGATTAATCTGATTAGTGGGATTGCTTTTTTGTGTCGTTATGGCGTTATCACTCACTGTCAGTTATTCGTTATTCACTGTCAAACGCCCCTTTGTGATTTCTTTTTTTGGTCAATGTGTGGCGTATGCGAGACCGGCAACGCTTACTTTTGTGCCGGAAAGCGAAAGCAATAATTGGGCTGCCGCTTCTATGGTAGCTCCTGTTGTGATTACATCATCTACCAGCAAAATATGTTTACCGATCAGGTTTTCGCTATCCGAGAGTTGAAAGATGGAAGAAACATTTTCCCAACGGTTGTACCTTGTTTTTCGTGTTTGGGTGGAAGTGTCGGTTATGCGTGTCAGAGAAGTAACGTCAATGGGTTTCGACATGGATTGGAGTATTCCTTTGGCGATATATTCACTTTGGTTGTATCCTCGTTTTTTCTTTTTATGTTTGTGGAGTGGAACAGGAACGATAATATCTATGGAGCGAAAGTCGGGGACTTCCATTAAACTCGATCCCAACATTTTTCCTAAATAAATACCTATTTCTTTATTCCCTTTGTATTTGAGCTGGTGAATGATAGTCTGTATGGAATTTCCCTTTCGGAAAGCACAGAATGCCGTAGCCCGAAATATCGGAATTCGTCCCGCAAAAATTATTTCCACAGGATTGTTTTTCTCTGAATGGAAATTTGTTTTGGGCAAATCAGAGATACAGTGCGTACACAGCAATTCTTCTCCTTGAACA
This sequence comes from Bacteroidales bacterium, assembly GCA_031254735.1. Next base: position 7,761 of record JAIRTU010000201.1, read on the forward strand.
AGTACCCTGTCGCAGACATTGCAGTATTCGGGGTAAAACAGTTTGATGAAATCGGAAAAACAGTTCATAACAGACAGGAATATGCGGTGAGAAAATCTTCGGTTTGTTTCTTTAAACGCTCTCTTTGTTTATGTTTCTGCAAAGAAGACGAAACCGATTTTATTTTTCGGTTTTTGAACAGCTGCCCTGTGGTATTATTTTTTTCTTCAAGCAAAAGATAATTGATCGTATCGGCTCCCTGTTTGGGCGTGCGGACGAGCGGGCGCCACAAAACATCACACAGTTTATCAATAATTTTGGTTCCCATACCGATCATTTTTGTATTTACAATGCCCGGATCAACGCAATTGACGGTGATATTTTCTTCTTTCCATTTTTCTGCCCAATCCAATGTCGCATAATACAACGCCAATTTTGAATTGGAATAATGAATAAAACGATTGAAATAAGCCGGGTTGAATTGAAAGAAATGGTCATTTATTTTTCCGTAATGCAGCAATAGCGAAACGGTGTTGATGATTTTTGCACCTCGATTCATTTGCGGGTGCAATAGTTCGGTCAACAGGTACGAACCCAGATAATTCACGCCAACGGTATATTCTACTCCCTCTGCGGTTTGTTTGGGGTGATGACACAAAGCGGCGGCGTTGTTCAGCAAAATATCCGCATTTTTGTATCGGGTGCGAAAATCCTGCACAAATTGACGAATTGACGAAAAAGAAGCCAAGTCCAAATTCATCACTTCAATAGCATTGTTGCCGGTCTTTTCCTTGATTTGCGAACAGATACAATTACTTTCTTCCATGTTTCTGCACGCCATAACCACCCTGTGGTCGGCATTTGCCAACGCTTCGACAAGTTGTTGCCCAATGCCGCCGTTTCCTCCCGTAACAATGGCTGTTTTCATGTTCGTTGTCTGTTTATGATTGGTTTTTTCTGTCAATTGTTTTACATTTTTGTTAGCATCGCATTCTTTTTATCCGCTTGCAAGCGGATCGTGCTTTTTTGCAAAAGTACACTTTTTTCAGTGTCTTCATCAGCAAAGATCACAACAATGAGACAATCTTAAATTATTATTCAAAAATTGAAAGTCCGACTTATTTCAGCCCAACGGGGTTTATTGACAAGCATCGATGATACCGACAAAGATCGATATTATTATTCGTTATCAGTTTTCCGCAGGTCGATGACCTGCGGTTATGAAAATATTGTCCTCCGGACAAACGAGACGTTTCTTTTGTGCGTATGGGCTTAAACCTTTGAGGTTTGACAAACCTTAAAGGTTTGGTTTTCATTATATTAATCATAGTTCCGACAATATTCCGAACCGGGCAAGAGCCTAAGCCGAACGGATTTATTGATAAGCATCAATGATACCGACAAAAATTGATATTATTATTCACTATTCGTTATTAGTTATTCACTATTTTTGTCCTGCCCTCCGGGCAGCGGTTGGTTGGCGTGTCCTTTTCCGTAGGTCGATGACCTGCGGTTATGAAAATGCTGTCCTCCGGACAAACGAGACGTTTCTTTTGTGCGTATGGGCTTAAACCTTTGAGGTTTTTGAAACCTCAAAGGTTTGGTTTTCATTATATTAATCATAGTTCCGACAATATTCCGGACCGGGCAGAGCCTAAGCCGAACATTACGCATTGCCGTTTCGGACGAGCGGTATTAACTCTTGACAATTATCAATTAACAATTAATTTTAGTCCTGCCCTCCGGGCAGCGGTTGGTTGGCGTATCGTTTTCCGCAGGTCTTTGACCTGCGGTCTAGGTTAATTTTGTCCTCCGGACTACAGGGTCGGTTCTTTTGTGCGTGCGGGGTTAATCCCGGTTCAGACGCCGTAAAAGTCCCCTTCAGGGGATTTAGGGGCAGATAGCATGGCGAATTAAGACCTGCTTTTCCTGAATTGCACCGTAATTCGTGATTTCTTTTTACCACAAAGGACACAAAGGCGACACAAAGTACACAAGGACGCTCTTTTGAAA
>JAIRTU010000213.1 GCA_031254735.1 Bacteroidales bacterium
AAATTGATAAGTTTGCTCGCCGCTCTGGAATCGGGGAAAGTGGATACGGGAACTGTCGTTAAATGCGAAAAGGGAAATTTCTCGCTGAAAAAAGCCTTTGTCATTTCGGATAATCATGGCGTATACGAAGCCGCTAAAAAAAGTTACGACGATATTTACAGCTATCTGTATGCGCTGATGAAAATGTCTTTGCGGGAAGATCTGCACATTCAGACGGCACAGGCGAAAAAACCGGATACCGCCCGCAACCTCAACAAAGGAGATTACAAAAATCTTACGTTCGGATACGGCATTAAAATGCCCCCTGTATATATGCTCGCCTATTACAATGCGGTGGCTAACAACGGAAAATATGTCAGACCCACGCTTATTAAATCGATAAATTGCCCCAACGGAAACAAAACCGAAGTGGCAACGGCAGAAAAAAACGTGATCAACCCGGCTATAGCTTCTCCGGCAACCATTGCCAAAGTCAAAGCCTGTCTGGAAGCGGTGGTTACGCATGGAACGGCAAGAAGAGCAAGAGATTATCAATATCTTCAAAACATACGAAGCGGCGACACTTCGCAAGTATATTATCCGTTGATAGCAGGAAAAACAGGAACGGCATTTATCTACGATAAAGGATATACCCGTTTGAAAAATTCCTGTTTTATCGGATATTTTCCAAGTCAAGAACCCAAATACACCTGTTTGGTGCTTGTGTCGGGAACAATGCTGGACGCAAGCAATGTTTCTGTTCCCATTTGTTTGGAAATTGCCGAAAAACTGACAGCCAACGACATGGAAATCCTTTTGAGCGAATCGGAAGAGGGCGTTAAGAAAAATACGCCTGCCTGTTGGTTTGCCCAAGTGGACGATATTGAAAATATTTATAAAGAATTGGGCATTCCGCTGCATGCCGGCGAAAAAAACGGATATGTTGCAGCGGTGAAAAACGATAAGGAAGAAATAACATTAACCCAAAAAAAGATCAACACCAATTCTTTTTCTCAATTGCGAAACGCAACAGCGAAAGACGCCGCATATATTTTGGAAAAAATGGGATATACGGTTTCTTTCGACGGCAGAGGAAAAGTACAAAATATTCGGACAGAAGGGAAAAAAGCAATAATCCATTTAAACAACTAAATAAAAATGAAGACCATACAAGAGCTTACTCGTAACATAAAGATTGTGAAAACAACAGGTTCCATCGAAAAAAAGATAGACGCTGTTTGCTTCGACACAAGAGAGGTACAGCCTTGTTGTATGTTTGTTGCTCAAAAAGGCACGAAAGCAGACGGACATCATTTTATAGAACAAGCCATAGAAAAAGGAGCGGTTGCCGTAGTGGTGGAACATTTGCCCGAAAAACTGCACGACGACATTACTTATCTGCAAGTGGAAAATTCTTCGTATGCGTTGGCGTTGCTTGCCGACAACTTTTTTGATCAGCCTTCCCGCAAATTGCAGCTGACAGGAATAACAGGAACAAACGGAAAGACAACGGTTGCGACCTTGCTTTATCGTCTGTTTTCCGATTTGGGATTTAAAGCGGGTCTTTTGAGTACCGTTGAAAACAAAATCGGACAGGAAACCGTTCTTGCCACGCACACCACACCCGATGCCATAAAAATCAACCGGTTGCTTGCTCAAATGGTAAAAGCAGGCTGTCAATATTGTTTTATGGAAGTCAGTTCGCACGCCATTGTTCAAAACCGTATTGCAGGATTGGAATTTAAAGGCGGCGTTTTTTCCAACATCACCCACGACCATTTAGATTATCACAAAACATTCAAAGAATATATTGCCGCAAAGAAATTGTTTTTCGACAATTTGCCAAAAACCGCTTTTGCCTTATCGAATATCGATGACGCCAACGGCAAAGTGATGCTCCAAAACACAAAAGCACAACGCAAAACATACAGTTTACAAACGGCAGATTGCCATTTCAAAGCCAAAATAAACGAAAATACTTTTCACGGAATGAATATGAGTATCGACGGACAAAACGTCTGGTTTCGGTTGGTGGGCAAATTCAATGCGTACAATTTGCTGTCTGTCTACGCAACGGCAATCTTGCTGGGAATAGACAAACAAAATCTTTTGCAGAAAATGAGTTTACTCGAATCGGCAGAAGGGCGTTTTGCGAACATTCAAGCCAAAGGATTGAATATTATTGTAGACTATGCTCACACGCCCGATGCGTTGTTGAATGTATTGAAAACCATACGCGATATTGCCGAAAAGCGGCAGGAGATAATTACGGTGGTGGGTTGCGGCGGCGATCGAGATAAAACCAAACGCCCCGAAATGGCAGCCATCGCCTGCAATTTGAGCGACAAGGTGTTGCTGACCTCCGACAATCCTCGCACGGAAAATCCATATACTATTTTGAACGACATGCAAGAGGGAATTGCGGCAGCACAACAGCACAAAGTTTTGGTAATAGAAGACCGCCGGCAAGCGATCAAAACCGCTATTTTGACGGCAAAACCCAACAGCATTATTCTCATTGCAGGAAAAGGTCATGAGAAATATCAGGAAATAAACGGAATAAAATACGATTTTGATGATACGAAAATCGCAAAAGAATATGCAGAAATTTTAAAATAAAGAGTTATGTTTTATTATTTATTTGATTGGTTAGACAAGACATTTGATATTCCCGGCACAGGAGTTTTTCAATATATCTCTTTCCGAACGGCTATGGCGGCGTTGGTTTCGTTGTTTATGTCGTTGATAATCGGGAAGTATCTTATAAAATATCTCAAAAAAAGACAAATAGGCGAAGACATTCGCGATTTGGGTTTGGAAGGACAAATGCAAAAAAAAGGAACGCCTACCATGGGCGGAATTATTATCCTTTTGAGCATATTAGTACCTGTATTGCTGTTTAACAAATTAGACAACATTTATATTATCTTGATGATTATCACCACCGTTTGGCTGGGCATGTTGGGTTTTATCGATGATTATATCAAAGTGGTGAAAAAGAACAAAAGCGGAATTTCTTCCAAGATAAAATTGGCGGGACAGGCATTGTTGGGATTATTTATCGGCTTGGTACTCTTTTTCAGTCCCGATGTGGTGATAAAAGAAAGAATTTCGGAAGATGCTGTTGTGAAGACAGAAGAGGTTTTTCGTGTGGAAAACAGTTCGGACAGCGAAAAAACAAAATCGGCAACCTACACCAAATCGACCAAGACCACCATTCCTTTTTTCAAAAACAACGAATTGGATTATGCGGCGTGGCTTGGCCAAGGGTATGAAAAATGGGCGTGGATAATTTATATCCCAATCATTATCTTTATAATTTGTGCGGTGAGCAACGGGGCAAACCTCACCGACGGCTTGGACGGCTTGGCGGTATCGGTATCGGGCATTATAGGGGCTACGTTGGGGGTGTTGGCGTATGTGTCGGGAAACACTATTTTTGCCGATTATCTGAACATTATGTATATTCCCAACACCGGCGAGTTGATGATTTTTGCAGGATCGTTAATTGGCGCCTGTCTGGGATTTTATTGGTGGAATACGCACCCCGCACAGGTATTTATGGGCGATACCGGTTCTTTGGCGTTGGGAGGAATTATTGCCGTATTTGCTATCATTATCCGAAAAGAATTGCTGATCCCGATATTGTGCGGTATCTTTTTGGTACAAAGCATTTCGGTGATTGTTCAGGTAACGTATTTTAAATATACAAAACGAAAATACGGCGAGGGGAAACGTGTCTTTTTGATGACGCCCATTCATCATCATTATCAGAAAAAAGGCATGCACGAGGCAAAGATAGTACAACGCTTTATTGTTATCGCTATCATATTGGCGGTGCTTACCATCGTTACTTTGAAATTACGATAAAATACCGTCCGTAAAATACAGAGAAAACAAACATCGAATAAAAATTAAGTTTAAAGAAAAAATAAGGAATAACTAAAATATATTTATCATGAAGTGGGAAGACTTACTGACAGACAGATCGCAAACGGTTGCCGAACAGGCTGCCATTCAGCAAAACAGGCTTATTGCCATTCGCAACACCAATCGGCAAGAGATCGTTGATCGATTCGACAAAGAAGCACATCGATTGGAACAAATTGCTCTGTTTCAAGGAGTTTTTTTTGTTGACGATTCTATGGCGTGTTCGGTCAATGCAACATATTATTCTTTTGAAACCATCAATAATCCGATAATTTGGCTTGCCGGAGGAAACGACGAAAACACCAACTATCTGGAATTGATTGGTCCTGTATCTCAAAAGGTGAAAATGCTGATATGTATCGGGCAGGATAATGAAAAATTGGCAGCCGCTTTTTTTGGATACGTCCCCGAAATACGAGCCTGCAAAAACATGGAAGATGCTGTACAGGCAGCTTTTAATGCAGCAGAAAAACGCGATATGGTTTTGCTTTCGCCTGCGTGCGAATGCGATGAGTTGTATCCCGATTATCAAAGCAGAGGAGATACATTTAAAAAAGCTGTAATAAAATTATAGCACAATGAAAATTCAAAATCTGAAAATCGGGAAACTGAAAGACGACCCTATTATTTGGGCGATTATGATTATTTTGTGCCTGTTCTCTATTTTTGCCGTTTACAGCACAGGTTCAAAATTGGGAGATCCTTACCACAGGGAAAGTCTGTGGTTTTTGCTTCGCAGTCATGTGCTTTATATCATTTTGGGAATTGTGCTTATGTTTATTATGGGCAATGTCAATTATCGGTGGATTGGTCGTTTTTCAAAAATAGGACTTATCGCAGGGTTTCTGCTGATCGTCTTCACGCTTTTTTTCGGAAAAGAAGCAGGCGATGCAAAACGCAGTCTAGTGGTTTTCGGCATCTCTTTTCAGACAATACAAATAGCGGAGGTGTTGTTTATTATCTATTTTGCACAATGGATTTCGCGGGCAAAAGACGAGATTAATAATTTCAAAAAGGTCTTGCTTCCAATGTTGATATACATAGCGATAACGTGCATTTTGATTATGTCGCAAAAAACATCGGGCGGAATTATTTTGGGCATTACTTTCGTGGTGTTATTATTTATTTCTCAATTGAAGAAAAAATACTTTTTCTCCATAGTAGGCACGCTGTTGTTTGTGGCAATCATGGGTTTGACATTTATTATGAACAGCAACACCAAAATTCTTCGTTTGGATACGGCGAGAACACGTATAGAATCTTTTATCGGAAGCGGAGAAATAAACAAAGAAACCATTATCACCGAAGCCGCAATAGCAAGAGGCGGAGTGCTGCCTTCTCCCGGCTCGTCAATACTTATGAGTTCGGTTGGAGAAAGCTATTCCGACTATATTTTTGCTTTCATTGTGGAAGAATACGGCATATTGACAGGGATATTTATTATCCTTTTGTATTTAGGATTGTTTTACAGGATAAAAAAGTCGGCGATTGCGGCTCAATCTACGTTTGGGAGTTATTTGGCGATAGGATTGGGATTTTTCATTACCTTTCAAGCGTTGACGCATATTTTGGTGTGTGTCGGATATTTTCCTGCAACAGGCGAGACCTTGCCGCTGATCAGTCGCGGCGGAATGTCAATTGTAACCATGTCGTTTTGTTTGGGCATCTTATTAAATATCAGCGATGAGGCAAAAAGAGCAAGAAAAGAATTGAAAAAGGAAAAAGCGGAAAATGAATAAGACAATAAAATTGGAACAGGGAAAATATTATCATATTTACAATCGTGGAATTGACGGTTGTGATATTTTCAGGGAAACGGCTAACTATGAACATTTCCTGAGATTATATGATAAATATATTTCTTTTGTCGCTTCTACTTTTGCATGGGTACTCATGCAGAACCATTTTCATTTGTTGGTACAGATAAACCTTCGAGGTTTGACAAACCTCGAAGGTTTGAAAGCAAACTTGCGATCGGAAGAGCGTATCAACAAACAATTTTCCAATTTTTTCAATGCTTATACCAAAGCCTACAATAAACGTTATCATCGAACAGGAAGTCTTTTTGAACATTCTTTTAAACGAAAACAAATAGATAATCCAAATTATTTAAAACAAGTATTACTTTATATACATAATAATCCTGTTCATCACGGATTTTGCGAACAACCGATAGATTATCCATGGAGTAGTTATTTTAGTTGTATATCAATAAAACCGACCAGACTTCAACGAGATTCTGTCATAGGTTGGTTTGACAGCGAAGCTAATTTTAAACATGCACATAAAGATAAATTAAATATTTATAAAATAGAATCATTCTTGGAAATATAGTTTAAACCTTCGAGGTTTGACAAACCTCGAAGGTTTGAAAATCTTTAAAAAATAAAGCGGAAAATGAATAAGAAGATGATCATTTCGGGAGGCGGAACGGGCGGACATATTTTCCCTGCCATTGCCATTGCCAATGCGGTAAAAGAACAGTTGCCGGACGTTGAAATATTGTTTATCGGTGCAAACGGACGTATGGAGATGAAACGTGTGCCGCAGGCGGGATTTTCTATCGAGGGATTGGATATTTACGGTTTGCAACGCAAAATCAACCTCAAAAACATGATAGAGAACATCAAACTTCCGTTTCGTTTATACAAAAGTCTGCGAAAGGCAAAACAGATTATCAAAAACTTTCGTCCCGATGTGGTGGTGGGTGTAGGCGGATATGCAAGCGCCCCCACATTGAAAGTTGCCGCTTCTATGGGCATTCCGACCTTGATACAGGAACAAAATTCGTATCCGGGCATTACCAACAAACTGTTGGCAAAGAAAGTGGACGTTATTTGCACCGCTTACAGCCAATTGGAACGCTTTTTCCCGAAAGAGAAAATTATCAAAACAGGCAATCCTGTCCGTAAAGATATTTTGAAAGATACAGATAAACCGGAAGCCTGCGATTATTTCGGTTTGGATAAAGATAAAAAGACCGTCGTGGTGGTGGGCGGAAGTTTGGGGTCGCACACGATCAACGAAAGTGTCTGTCTTTTTGCAGAAGAATTGAGCGAAAAACAGATACAAATGGTATGGCAAACAGGAGAATATTATTATCAACATTTAGAAGAAAAATATAAAAACCTCAACGGAATAAAAGTCGTGCCTTTTGTTCAGCGAATGGATTATCTGTATGCTCTTGCCGATGTGGTGGTATCGCGAGCGGGAGCATTGGCGTTGTCGGAGTTGTGTGTTGCGGCAAAACCCTGCATTTTGATTCCGTCGCCCAATGTGTCGGAAGATCATCAAACCAAAAATGCAAGCGTACTTTCCAATGCACAAGCCGCCCTGCTCATTCCCGACAATCAGGCAAAAGAAACCTTGAAAGAGGCTTTGTTGACCCTGATTGACGATGAAGCACGTTGCCGGCAAATGAAAGAGGAACTTAAAAAAATGGCTCTGCCCAACGCCGCAACGCAAATAGCAAACGAAGTGATAAAATTGATGTCAATAAATTAATAATAGATAGAATAAAGAAGAAACGTCATTCGGGAAGCATGACGAAGCAATAAAAAGGAAAAACAATGGATACATTACTTTCGGACATAAAACAGGTATATTTCTTAGGCATCGGCGGCATTGGCATGAGTGCGTTGGCTCGTTATTTTCATAAGCAGGGAACAGCTGTTTCGGGATACGACAAAACGCCTTCGCCCCTGATCGACGAAATGATACAGGAGGGAATATCCGTTCATTTCGATGATGATGTTTCTCAGATACCGCAAAATCTCTCTATGGCAGTTTATACGCCGGCAGTTCCCAAAACCAATAAAAACTATTTGTTCCTGGAAAAGAGCGACATTCCTTTTTTAAAGCGTTCGCAAGTGTTGGGATTGCTCACAGAGAAACAGACAACTTTCGCCGTATCGGGAACGCACGGAAAAACCTCTACCACCGCCATTGCCGCACAGCTATTGTCGGCAAGTAAGAAAATAACGGCATTTGTCGGTGGCATTGCGTTGAATTTCAACTCCAATCTGATAAGCGACGGCAACGAGATCATGCTTGTTGAAGCCGATGAATACGATCGTTCGTTTTTACATTTATATCCCGATGTTGCCGTGATCACGGCAATGGACGCCGACCATTTGGATATTTACGGCACAGACAACGAAATGCTGCATTCGTTCAACGATTTTGCAAACAACATCAAAGAAAACGGAACATTGATCATCAAAAAGTCTTTGACAGACAAAATCAACACCCATGCCACCGTCAAGACTTACAGCGTGGAAGATAAAAGTTCCGATTATTATGCAAGAAATATCCATATCCAAAACAGGCGGTATTATTTCGACATTGTAACTCCGCAGGGAGTGATTGTCAATGTTTCTTTCGGTGCGGCAGGAATGCACAATGTAGAAAATGCGATAGCGGCTTGTGCGATGTCGGATATTGCAGGGGTGGATCATTCGATTATCAGAACACAATTAATCTCTTACATGGGTGTGAAACGCCGATTTGAATACATCATCAACCGGAACGACTTTGCTTATATCGACGATTACGCTCATCACCCCGAAGAAATAAAGGCATGTATCGCCGCCGCAAAGATGATGCATCGCGGGAAGAAAATATGCGGTATCTTTCAACCGCACCTTTACAGCCGCACACGCGATTTTGCCGATGCGTTTGCTCGCAGCCTTGAAGAGTTGGATCATGTGATCCTTCTGGATATTTACCCCGCTCGCGAATTGCCCATACCCGGCGTTACCTCGAAAATGCTGTTGCAGAAAATCAACAAGACCGACAAGATATTGGTCAACGACAATCAACTGCTGCAATATCTGGAAATTATTAAGCCCGAAGTGTTGCTTACCATGGGTGCGGGAGATATTGACCGATTGGTGGGGGAAATTAAAAAAATGTTTAGCCATGACTAAAAAAAGAATCATATACACGGTGTTTTTTATCCTTCTGATCGGCTGCTTTGTGGTGTATGCCATCTTGTCGAAAGATCAAAAGTATGAAAAGATCGTCTATAAAATAGAATATCCCTCCGATACCTTGTTTACCGAAAAAGAACTGTCGAGATATGTGGAAAAGAACTGCGTTTCGGTGGCAGGAATGCCTTTCGACAGCGTGAACCTCACCGCTTTTGAAAAAATTGTGGATCAATATCCTTTTTTGGAAGACGCCCATGTGATCAACAACAGGGGAACGCTGATCATAAAAGCACGACAGGAAAAAATCATTGCGAAGATTTTTACTAAAAATAATGAACGCTTTTTGCTGGCGGCAAGCGGAAAAATGCTATCTTCGCCAAACAGTACAGCAGGCAGAGTTGTTGTAGTAAATGGCAATATTTCGTATAAACATGTTGAAAATTATAGAGTAAAGGAAACAAAAGACACATCTGTAAAGTTGAATCGGTCGCAATATCGCAATACGCTGTACAGTATTTGGAGAATTGCCCGTTTTATAGAAGACGATCCGTTTTGGAAAGCACAGACAGGGCAGATTTATGTCAATGCAAATCAGGAAATAGAACTTGTTCCAACGGTTGGCGAGCATGTCATTTTGTTTGGAAGAATTAAATTGAACGAAGACACAGACAAGGCAATAGCAGAGAAGTTTAGACATTTAAAAGATATATACACACGAGGTTTTAGAATAACAGGGTGGGACAAATACAAGACGATCAACCTGAAATTCGGGACAGAGATTCCTTGTGTAAAAAAGTGAATAACCCTTAATACACAAAAGAAATGTTAGAGTTAAATTTTATCAGGAAAAAGGGAAAGCAGGAAGATATGCCTAAAATTGGCGTAGGTCTCGACATAGGGACAACCAAAGTGGTTGCTTTTGTCGGTCAACGCAACGAAGAGGGCAAGATAGAGATTTTGGGGTTCGGTAAGCATGTCTCGTTGGGCGTGCAACGCGGACAGGTGATCAATATCGACAAAACGGCAGAGGCTATTCGTCAGGCGATTTCGCAGGCGGAAAACAGCGCCGATATCGACATTGATACCGTAATGGTCGGAATTGCAGGGCAACACATCGACAATGCACAGATTTTGGGAGAGATAAAACGCCGTAACCCCGAATCGGAAATTACAAAAGAAGATGTGCGTATGCTTATCGATGATATGTTCAAAGTGGCGGTTGACCCGGGGAAACAAATCATCGATGTTATCCCGCAAGAGTATACGGTAGACAATATCACCGGGCTGGACGACCCTGTGGGTGTGTTGGGAACGCAGCTAAGTTCTGTCTTCAACATCATCACAGGCAATGCTCAACATATCAAAAACATTGCCCGCTGCGTTAAACGCCGCAATCTGGAAATGGACGGTTTGATATTAGAGCCTATCGCGTCGTCGGAGGTGGTGCTTGACCAAAAGGAGAAAGAGGCAGGCGTGGCATTGGTCGATATTGGCGGAGGAACTACCGACATCGCTATTTTTATCAATGGCATTCTTCGTCATACGGCGGTGATTCCCATTGCGGGCGATGTTATCACCGATGACATCAAAGTCGTGTTTAAAGGCATTGTAAAAGATGAAGCCGAAATATTGAAAATAAAACACGGGTCTTGTATTCCCAATCATGCAAAGGCAAACCACGTGATTTCCATTCCGGGTATCAAAGGCAGACCGGCAACCGAAGTGCCTGTGATTACGCTTGCCGAAGTGAT
>JAIRTU010000257.1 GCA_031254735.1 Bacteroidales bacterium
AATACGCTTGCGTAATTCCTCTATATGATATATATTTTTTAATGTGGTTATGAATCGTTTCATATTATAATTTTGTTGCTACGCCACCTTGGGCTTCGATTAACTGAATTGCCTTTTGAGAAAATCCATGTGCTTTTACTTCTACCTTTGCCGTAAGCGTTCCTTTGGCTAATATTTTTACCAAATCGTTACGACCAATCAATCCATTGGCACGCAAGGCGTCTATATCTATCACCGAAATATTTTTCTTTTCTGCCAAATATTGCAACGTGGACAAATTGACAGCCGTATATTCTACTCTGTTGATATTTTTAAATCCTGACTTGGGAACACGTCTGTACAACGGCATTTGTCCGCCCTCAAATCCTGATTTGCGGGAATAACCGGAACGGGATTTTGCACCTTTGTGTCCTCTGGTAGATGTACCGCCTTTACCAGAACCTTCTCCTCTACCTATACGTTTTGCCGTTTTTGTCGAACCTGTTGCAGGCTTTAAACTGTTCAAATTCATTACTATCTATCTTTAACTGTTTTGTTCTATTAAATTTCTTCTACCTTCAATAAATGCCTTACGGTCTCTATCATTCCCAATATTTGCGGAGTAGCAACTACTTCAACAGGGCGGTTCAACTTTTGGATACCCAAAGCTTTTATCGTCCTTTTTTGAACCAAAGGTCTGTTTATTTGACTTTTAACCTGCGTTATTCTCATTCTTTTATCCATTTTCCTCTAATTTTTTTACTCCATTTTTAAGGTTTGCAAAGATACAATTTTTTATTATACGTTTTACACTTTCACGATTTTTTATTTTAAAAGAAGGAAAATATTTATTCCTCCCGCCTTTTATATTGCTCAAAACGCATTCAACAGGCTTCTTTGTCATTGAAAATCAGTACGATGAAATAACTGTATTTTTTGTTGAAAAAAAAATAACGCCCTATATATAATAATGTATATACCCGCAAATATACATTGATAAAAAAAATAGAACAGCATTTTTTTTTTCGGCATAAACATTTTTATAGGCAAATAATCATTCGCTGCAAAATATTTATGCGGTTTTGTTTTCATTATTTCCCAAAAAAGAACAGTGGTAGATTTTTCTTTTCTCCGCGAACGCGAAAAAATACAAATACATGCAAAAAAAATTATTCCGGCAATGTTGCTTTTGTCCCCTTGTGAAACTCTTTGTGTTTCTTGTGGTAAAAAATCGAAAAAAATAAGAATACATTTGGACATATCTGCAAAATTTAGTATCTTTGCATCGATTTACTGATCACGAATTCGTTTTGAGAAAGAGTGTGATGTTGCATATATTTAAGAGTTAACTGCAATGGTCTTGCGACAATAGCAGCGTATCTCGCAAGGAGAAATGCTGAAAATCCTAAAACAGAGTAGGCACAACCTAACAATAATTAAATTCTTTATGGAAGAATATTTTACACAAGAACAAACGCAACCGCAGGAAGCGCAACAACAAAAAAGTTACGAATTGAAATTTTTTGGAAAAGGCAGTGAGTATTTCAGTATTCTCATTGTCAATTGGTTATTAACCGTTATCACGCTTGGATTTTACTATCCTTGGGCAAGAGCGAGAAAGATACAGTATATGTATGGTGCAACCGCTCTCAATGATGACCGTTTCGCATTTCACGGCACAGGAAAAGAAATGTTTAGAGGATTTATCAAAGTCATTTTGTTTTACATACTACTAATTGTCTTGCTTTACAGTGCGATAATCCTGTCGAATGGAGGTGAAAATGTGGGTATCTATCTAACAGGATTGATTTTGTTTTACCTTTTGTTTCTCTCCGTACTTCCACTTATGATACACGGTGCGTATCGTTACCGTATGTCCAGAACGTCATGGCGTGGAATCCGCTTTGGGTACAGAGGTAGTAAAAGCGAACTTTACGGCAAATTTTTCAAGTGGCTTGGTCTGACAATAATAACATTTGGCATTTACAGTGCGTGGTTTGAAATCAACCAGCGGAAATACCTTATTGGTAATGTTCGGGGTGGAGATGCAAAGTTTCAATACCGCGGCAATGGCGGTGATTTATTCGTAATATATTTACTTGGCTATCTTCTGACCATATTGACACTCGGTATTTACTCATTTTGGTGGTTGAAAAATATCTATAACTACTACATTGACAACATTTCCATTCACAAAGATGATAAAGAAATACTCTTGAAGTCGACCGTAACAGGCGGAGGTATTTTTAAGTTATCAATTGTTAATCTGCTAATTACAGTATTTACACTTGGACTTGGATATGCTTGGGTTGAAATTCGTACAAAGAAATTCTACACCGAAAATATCAAACTTTCGGGCGACATTGATGCAAATACGTTGCAACAAACCGAAGATATTTATACCGATGCTACAGGCGAAGACGCCGCCGATTTCTTTGATATTGATATATTCTAAAAATGATTCAAACAGCAGGAAAATATTTTGACGGAAAGCAATCTCAACCACAACAAGTTGAGGTTTCTTTCCCTGCTGATTTAGGAGAGTTGAAATTTCAAAATGATAATATTTCGCTGTCTTGGAAAATTGCCGAAATTACATACGAGAAAATCGGCTCAATGATTGAAATTCGTATCCAAGAACGTTCGGATGAATTTCTCACTATTACAGACAAAGATTTTAATTCGGTGTTTATTAAATGTTTACACAAATCAAAAAATGTAGGTGCATACAAAAAACTACTGAACTTATCATACAAAACACATCTGTCAATTTTTGCAGGACTGCTTGTTTTGCTTGTTCTTGGTTATTTCTTTTTAGTTCCATTTATTGCCGAAAAATCTGTTGTTTTGATACCGCAATCGTTTGATAAACAGGTTGCAAAAATGGCGATCACCAATATCGGATTTAAAACCGACAGCGAAAAATCGGCTATTTTGGCGGAGTTTGCTCAAAATATTGATTTTGAAAACAAAGTTGATCTCAATTTCAAAGTTGTAAAGTCTGACATGGTCAATGCTTATGCCCTGCCCGACGGAACGGTAATTGTTTTTACAGGAATTTTGGACGCAATGAACAGCTACGAACAACTCGCAGGACTTCTCGGACATGAAGTTTCTCACATTAACAAACGACATTCAATGAAAATGCTTTGCAAAAATCTTTCGGGTTATATTTTTGTTTCCGCTTTGTTTTCCGATATTAATGGCATTATGACCGTAATTGCCGAAAATGCTCATAATCTCAACACATTGACTTATTCTCGAAAGTTTGAAAATGAAGCCGATGAACAAGGAACTTTGATTATGATCGAAAACGGAATAAATCCCAAAGGAGTAATTTCTTTATTTGAAATCTTGCAAAATGAAGAAGAAAACAGCAAAATAAAAATCCCAGAATACATTAGCACACATCCTTTTACAAGTAATAGAATTGAAAATATTGAGAAAATTATTGAAAAACAAAACTACCATTCACGCGACAATTCCGACCTTGAACGGATATTCAAGCAGTTGAAATCGAAATAATTCCAAAATGTTCATTCCACACTAATTCATCAAAAAAACATTGATTTTTTATTGAATGAATGCATGCTATTTATGAGGGTGAGGAGATTTGATAAACTTGTCGTAAAATTCCCTTTCGCTCACACCTAACGACTCGACAATTTCAAACGCTTTCTTCTTTTGCGACACACCAAACACAATCCAACTGCCCGAAGTGTTGGAAAATGCCGAAACCGTTTTCTAAACTTTTTTCGGAATGGCGGTTTTTCCATTCTTGTAGGCTTTGGGAGAAAGACCGGTGAAGCGTTTGAAATAAGTGCCGAAGTGCGAGGGATTGCCGAAGCCGAGTTCTTCGCTGATTTGTTGAATGGTCAGCGAACTTGAATTGAGCAGGGCTTTTGCTTCTAAAATCACAAAATCTCTAATCCAATCGCTGCCATGTTTGCCGCTTATTTCGTAGATCAACGAGGACAGGTATTTGGGCGTGAGGAAAATCTTTTCGGCATACCAACTCATATTTCGCTCGTTGCGGAAATGGTTTTGAAGAAGAGAAATAAAGGTCTCAAAAATCTCTTCCTTGCGATTTTTTACACTTTTCTCGTTCGACTTGATGAACGAATTACACACTATATAAAAAAGTACACGGACGTATGTTTGCACAATTTCTTCCAAAAACAAATTGGTCTTTTCTTCAATTTTATCTTTTATCAGATTGAAAATGACAATTATTTCGCCCATCTCTTTCGGACTTGGAAAGAAACAGGGCTGCTCGAAAAAATGACTTTGCAAGCCCAAAGCCATTTTCAAATCGTTTCGGACATAGAAAAAGTTTTTTTCCAACAAAATATATCCCGCTTTGAAATCGGGATCAATTTCGATATATTCTACAATTTGTTCGGGGAGAATGATCAAAAACGTATTGTCTTCTATGGTATAATTTTCTAAACCAATCCGAATTTTCGCATAGCCTTTTTCACAAATAATGGCTGTTACCATGCCCAATCGCACAGGATAATTGATCATGGAGTTGAACTGAAAACCTTTGACAAAAGAAGAAATATCATCGAAGATAAAAAAGTTTTTTATGCCGCTGTGATGATTTGCCACTCCATAAAGCGAATAGTAATCGTAATAAGGTATTTTTTTTCGCATGAAATTCTACATTAATAAAACGCAAAAGTAACTTTTTTTTCGCATGAAAAAGCAAATTCCGACCAAGTGAACAGTTTTCCCTACTTTTCAAATTCTTTTATGTGTTTAAAACGACTTCCTTTGCAGCAAATAATGAGTATTGCATTATTGAATATTTTAGTATCTGTAATTTTAAACATAAAAAATTTATGAGACATAAATTAATTTGGGTGGTATTGCTGTCGATCGGACTGCTGTCGGGCTGCAAAAGAGAAGATGCCGAGAGTACGACAATAAGTAAAAATGTCAAGACGACCGTTCCTGTTTTGATGAGCGATGTTACCGTGAGGACGTTTGCGGGAGTTGTAAAAGTAACAAACGAGATAAATTTGGGTTTTAAAGCCGCAGGACAGATACATCGTATGTATGTAAAAGAGGGCGATTATGTACGCGAAGGCGATATTATTGCCGAACTTGATAAAAAAGATTATCTCCTGCAACTTGAAGCAAGTCAAATTCAATATCAACAGTTGAAAAAAGAAACAGAACGCCTCAAGGAGCTTCTCAACCGAAAAAACATACCGGAAAACGATTACGAAAAAGCGTTGGCAGGATTGAATGCGTTGGGCGTTCAGCTTCAAGCCGACAAAAATACGGTGGAATATACGGTGTTGCGGTCGCCGCTTTCGGGATATATACAGTCGGTACATTTTGCCGAATCGGAAATGGTAAATGCAGGTACGGCAATTGTTACCCTGATAGACGTCTCGACGGTGAAAATAGAAATGGAACTCCCCGCTTCTTTGTATATTCGGCAAGAAGATTTTAGCGGCTATTCGTGCAAAACAAATCTTACGCAGGAAGAAGAAATTCCATTGAAAAGAATCGGAATAAATCAAAAATCGAACAGCAGCCAATTATATAAGATGAGTTTCATGCCCGAACTTCCCCATTCGGCGATCAAACCCGGAATGAATGTGGAAGTGTTGATAAAAATAAGAGATAAAAGAGACGCCGTTTTGCTGCTTCCCGCAAAAACGGTTTTCAGCCACAGCGGAAAAACATACGTCTGGACGGTTCAAAACAATGTGGTGAAAAAATGTGAAGTAATAACAGGCAGCATTTCTCCCAACGGAGATGTGGTGATCCTTTCGGGAATTACCGAAAACGAAATAGTGGTGAAAGCAGGAATCCATTCCTTGAAAGAAAACGACCCTGTGAATATTATTCCCGAAACATCGGAAACAAATGTGGGAGGTCTTTTATGAAAATCAGTGAATTTTTCTATCAGCGTCAAACCCTGTTTTGGTCGTTGCTTGTGATGATAATTGCAGGCGGAATATTTGCCTATTCGGTGATGCCGAAATTGGAAGACCCGACTATTTCCGTCAAACAGGCAATGGTGATCACCTATTATCCCGGCGCTTCGGCACACGAAGTAGAATTGGAGGTGAGTGCCGTGCTTGAAGATGAATTAAGCACAATAAGCAATGTCGAGAATATCTATTCTACTTCTTGCGATAATATGTCGGTTGTGCATGTGGAAATAGCGTTGGAAGTCCCGCCCAAAGAGTTGGAACAGCGTTGGGATATTCTTCGGCGAAAAGTCCAAATGGCTTCGCTCAAACTACCGCAAAGCGTTATGCAGCCCATTGTTGTGGACGATGTGAGCGATATTTACGGCATGTTTTATTGCCTTACGGCAGAAGGATATACGCACAGCGAAATGCAACAGTATGCCGAAATGCTGAAAAAAGAATTGCTGAAAGTGGACGGAATAAAGCGTGTTTCGTTCTTCGGCACACGCGATGAACAAATAAATATTACGCTTCCCCGCGAATTGTTGACCCGCAACAGCATTTATCCGTTGCAAATAATGACCGGAATAGACGCCCTGAACAAACCTGTAAATGCAGGATACTACGCTACCGACGATCAACAGTTGAAATTGGAAGTTGACGGAAAAATAAAGTCGGAAAAAGATTTGGAAAACATGATGATACAAACACCTTCGGGTTTGGTAAAGTTGGGTGATGTGGCTGAAATAAAAAGAGAATACGCCGAACCGCAAAAAAATGGGTTTTGGGTAGACGGAAAACCTGCTATTGCCCTGCTTATTTCAATGGAAACCGACGCTATTGTTCCGCACGTGGGAAAACGCACCGACAAGCGAATGGAAGAGCTTTCGCAACAACTGCCTGTTGGATTCGAGTACGACAAAGTCTATTTTCAACCCGACCGTGTGGCGGGAGCAGTGAGTTCGTTTCTGTGGAATCTGATTATTTCCGTTGTGATTGTCATCGCTATATTGATGCTCACCATGGGTTTTAGAAGTGGCGTTATCATAGGCGTCGGACTGTTGCTGACGGTTTTGGGAACATTTCCCATTTTACTTGCCTGCGGAGGAACTTTGCAGCGTATCTCGTTGGGAGCATTTATTGTTGCAATGGGAATGCTGGTAGACAATGCCGTAGTAGTTATGGACGGTATTTTGGTGGATCGGTCAAAAGGATTTTCCCCCAAACAATCTCTTTTCCGAACTGCCAAAAATACCGCCATGCCCCTGTTGGGTGCTACTGTGATAGCTTTGGTGGCTTTTCTTCCTGTCGGATTGTCGCCCGACACTATCGGAGAATATGCCGGCGATTTGTTTTTTGTTATGGCAATATCCTTGTTGGTGAGTTGGTTTCTTGCCATTACGCAAGTGCCGATTTTTGCAAGCAAGATGTTGCCCGCACGTTTCCGACCGTCGAAGCGAAAAAAAACAAACTCGAACGGAGACTCGGCAATACAAACATTTATCCGCAAGGCTTTGACCCTTTTTATGCGAAGAAAAATCACCACATTTATCATTGCTGCGACATGTCTGATATTGGCAATAGCAAGTTTTTTTGCTGTCAAAATAAAATTCTTTCCCGATTTTGACTACAATCAACTCTATGTGGAATACACCTTGCCGAAAGAAACAGGCTCGGAACGTGTAAAAAACGATTTGTTGGCAATTACCGACGAGCTTTCAAAATATGATGAAATCGTCAACATCGCTGCCGGTCAGGGACAAACGCCCGGACATTATTCGTTGGCGAGGGCGGTTACTTCCGCAGGCGATAATTACGGTGAGTTGATTCTCAATTTCGAGAACTACAAAGACGCCTATCGTTTACTTCCCGAAATTCAGCAAAAAATCCGTGATCAATATCCCGATGCGTATGTTCGGGTACGGAAATTTTCTCTTGCAATATCATCAACACATGCAGTGGAGATACTTTTTTCAGGTCCCGACCCTGCCGTATTGCGACAGCTGTCTGATCAAGCGGAAGAGATTATGAAAAACTCTTCGGAAGTTGATCCTGCTTCGATTTGCAACAATTGGCAGCCGCCGACAAAAACCATTCACGCACAGTACAGCGAACGGCAAGCCAAAAATGCAGGCGTCGGCAGAGAAGACATCGCCAATGCTTTGCAAGCGTCTACACAAGGGCTTCCTGTGGGAATGATTTTTGAAAACGGTAAAAGCAGAATCATTCATCTAAAAATCTGCGACAACAACGGAGAACGCCTGACCGATTTGAATGATATTCCTGTTTGGAGTATGTTTCCAAATATTATTTTTGATGATATTAGTTTGCCGGAAATAATGCAGGGCAATGTTTCTGTCGATGAACTGACCAACGACATCTTTCGTGCCGTACCGCTTAGCGGAGCAACACAAGGCTTGCAACTCGGCTGGGACGAAAGCCTGATTTATCGTTTCAACGGCGACAGAGCCATAGAAGCACAATGCGACCCGCTGCCAAATTCCACGTCTTCGCTTGTGAAAAACGACATCAAAGCAAAAATCGAAGCCATAAATCTCCCTGCGGGATATGCCATGCAATGGATAGGCGAAGAAAAAATTCAGGATACGGCAATTTCAAACATTTTGGGATACATTCCGCTTGTCTCAATTATTATTCTGGCTGTACTTTTGTTGTTGTTCAACAGCATAAAGAAATTGCTGCTGATATTGTTTTGCCTGCCTTTTGCCGTTATCGGCTGTGTGTTGGCGATGTTTATCACCGATACGCCGCTTACGTTTATGGGAATTACAGGGGCAATCGGACTATTGGGCATGTTGATAAAAAATGCCATTGTACTGGTCGACGAAATTACACGAATGATCAAAGAAGGTACAGAACCCTACATCGCCATTATCGAATCGACATGCAACCGTACACGTCCGGTAGTAATGGCTTCGACAACAACTATTTTGGGCATGATCCCGCTTATCCCCGACCCCATGTACGGAAGTTTGGCGGTGGTTGTAATCGGAGGTTTGACAATAGGAACTATCATCACCCTCATCTTGCTGCCGATATTTTACGCCTTGCTCTTCAAAGTGAAAAATCCACAAAAATATATTCATCAATAATTTTTTTTAAATAATGGAAATGAAAACGATAATCATACTGACTGTTTTTTGTTCTTTGGTAATAAATAATTGTTTTTCTCAAAATAAGGCAGATGATATTTTGGGATATTACCTGTCGCCTGATGTGAAAAGCGATGATAAAACCCAAATGGAAATTTACAAAACACCTGACGGAAAATATGCCGCAAAAGTGGTATGGATCAGCAACAAAGCCAAAAGCCACTTTATAGGAACGGTACAAATTAAAGAACTGACCTACAACCCCAAAGAAAAAGTGTGGAAAAACGGAAAAGTGATCTATGAAGGCGGCGAATACAGCGTTACCGTAAGCATAAGCGAACCCGAAAAATTGAAGTTGAGAGGCTATCTCGGCATTTCTTTATTCGGGAAAACAATATATTGGACAAAAGAAAAAGAATTGCGTAAATAACAGGTTATGAAGAAAATTATTTTTAAAACAATCATACTGTGTTGTATTTATAATGTTGATGCTCAACAAATCGATTTATCGCTCAAACAATGCAGAGACATGGCTGTTCAAAACAGCGAAGCAATGAAAATAGCCCGCTGTCAAAACGAACAAACGAAGATAGAAAAGCAACTTGCAACCACCGCCGCTCTGCCCAAATTTTCAGGCTCGGCAACCTACGCTTATATCTATGGAAATATGGAAATAGGTTTGCCCGAAATGGACATGAAACTCCCTATGGAAGGAATGGGAATGGAAATAGACATGGGCGGCATGATTCCACAACGTGTTGATATGAAGCTCAACACAAATATATACATGTTTGGCGTGAATGTTCAGCAACCGATTTTTGCAGGCGGGAAAATTATTACAGGAAACAAAATGGCGAAAAAAGGCATGGAAATTACCGAAGAAAATATCCACCTCACCCGCATGAATGTGATTGCCGAAGCCGAAAAAGCCTATTGGAATTATTTTTTGGTGAAAGATAAAATAAAACTGCTCAAACAGTACGAACAGTTGTTAGACACTCTCTATCAAAGTATCTCCAACATGATTGCGGTGCAAATGCTCCCCGAAAGCGAACTGTTGAAAATCTCTTCGAGAAAAAGCAACATTCAATACCAAACGCAGAAAGCCGCCAACGGCATGGAACTTGTCCGAATGCAGCTTTGTCGAATTATCGGAGTGGAGTTAAACACACAAATAACATTAACCGACTCTCTGTCTGAAAATGAATACAACACAACCATTACGCACAACAGCGACGTTGCCACACGCCCCGAATATCGCATACTGCAAAAACAAGTGGAACTGAAAACGTTGAACATACAAAATGTTCGCGGCGACTATCTGCCTACGCTCGGCGTAATGGCAGGTTACAACTATATGGGAAAGATGTCTATGGGCGATATTTCTATTCGCATGAAAGAGCCTATGCCGCTGGTAATGGTATCGCTCAGCATTCCGATTTTTCATTTTGGGGAAGGTGCAAAAAAAATCAAAAGTGCAAAAATCGCACGCGACATACAGCAGCAGGAACTGAACAAAAACAGCAAACTCCTTTCCATAGAAATACAATATGCCAAACGCAATCTCGAAGATGCTTTTCTGCTAATCGGCACTGCCGAAACAGCTCTCAAACAGGCAGAAGCTAATCTGAAACGTTCGCAAGACAATTATGAAACAGGCATGGGAACGCTATTGGACGTTTTGGACGCACAAACACAATGGCAAGAGGCACACAGCAACGCTATCGAAGCGAGAGTAGAATACAAATTGAAAGAAATAGACTATCTGAAAGCTATTGGGAATAATGATTAATTGTCAATCCCCAAAATGTCCGGTTCACATTAATTCATCGAAAAAACATTGATTTTTTATTGAATGAATGTGTGCTGTCTTGCTTATTATAAATGAATTATAAACACATTTCTACCGGCGTCCGGCAGAGACTTAAAAATGACAGGCTCTCCTGACTTGTCCAAATTAGTGCGACAAATTTACCGTTTTTTTCTTTAATAGCCTGAATACCAGTCCTTGTTTTTTTAGGCTTTTCTAAAGGTGGACAAGTCAGGAACAATATTTTTCGATATAAAGAAAAAAATTGTATCTTTGCACGATTAAAAATCCAAGTAAATTTATGCGAAAACGAGGTGTATTAAAAGTACTTTTATTTCTACTTTTTGTAGGATATTTTTGTGCTGCAAACTTGTTTTCACATACGCACATTGTTAATGGACAAAAAGTTGCTCACTCTCACCCTTATCGTGAAGGACATACGCACAATGCCAACGAATACCAACTTATTCAGGACTTAACCCATTTTTCCTTTTTGCATCATTCCATTGATATTTTGTTTCAGGTGGTTGAGATTGAGTTGCAAAAATCAAATTGTTATTACCGTAAAGATTATATTTCCCCCAAAACACAAGACTATTCTTCACGGGGACCTCCTTTCGCTATTTAAGCATTTTCAAAAAGAAACTTATTAAATTACACGTATTTCCTGCTTTGCAAGTACAAGCGGGAAACGGATAGTTTATATTTTGCCGAAACCCTAAAAAATATTATTTATTTAATTTAAAAAAGAAAAAAATGAAATATACACATATATATACAATAATAACTCTAATTGCATTGCTTATTATTCGTCCGGTATTTGGTCAGGAAACAAAAAAACAATCACTCACCGATGCCAATATAACCGGACATGCTATTGACAAAAATACGAATGAACATCTTCCTTATGTTACCATTAAAATAAAAGGAACGTCTATCGGAACTGTAACCGATGCCTCAGGACATTTTTTCTTAAAACATCTTCCTGAAGGAGAACTTACTGTTGTTGCTTCTTTTTTGGGATATAAAGCGGAAGAAAAAATGGTTACAACAATAAACAAAAAAACAATTGATATAAGCTTCGAGTTGGAAGAAGACGTATTGACTGTCGATGAATTTGTTGTAACTTCCAGCCGAAACGAAGTGCAACGGAAAGAATCTTCTACTATTGTAACACTTGTATCTCCCAAATTGATAGAAACAACACTTTCCAACAACATGAGTGAAGTTTTGAATTATCAACCCGGATTGCGTGTAGAATTTAACTGTCAAAATTGTGGATTACCTCAATTACGTATCAATGGATTGGAAGGACAATATTCACAAATTTTGATGGACGGTCGTCCGTTGTTCAGTTCTTTGGCTTCGGTATACGCATTGGAACAGCTTCCTGTGGGAATGATAGAACGTGCCGAAATTGTACGTGGCGGAGGCTCTGCCTTGTATGGTTCCAGCGCGATAGGTGGCGTGGTGAATATTATCACAAAAGAACCGGTCAGAAATTCTATTTTGGTTTCTTCAACGCTTGATCTGATAAAAGGTGTTTCTCCTGATGTCAACACAACCGTAAATGCTTCTTTGCTAACCAATAATTCCAAAGCAGGCATTTTTATTTTTGGCGTACTTCGCAATCGCAGTCCGTATGATAATAATGATGACGGTTTTTCCGAAATCCCCAAATTGAATGGAAAAACTATTGGATTTAGAGGATTTTATCGTACAGGATATTATTCTAAAATCATACTTGAATATCATCATGGATCGGAGTTTCGTCGTGGAGGAAACAAAATAGACGAACCTCCTCATCAAGCGGATATTGCCGAACAATTAGAACATGAAATTGATGCCGGAAGTATCAGTTATGATTGGTTTTCCAGAAACACAAAACATCATATTGTTTCTTTTGCTTCCACACAACATATTACAAGAAAGAGTTATTTCGGAACAGAGCAGGACTTAAATGCGTATGGCAAATCAAAAGACATGACACTCAATACAGGATTGCAATACAATTATTCGATGAAACGTTTTCTTTTCATGCCTTCGGAGTTGTCTGCCGGATTGGAATATAATTTTAATCAGTTGGAAGATATTATGTTAGGGTATAATCGTGATGTTTTGCAAAAAGTATATATTGCAGGTTCTTTTATTCAAAATGAATGGAAAAACAAGCAGCTCACCATATCAACAGGACTGCGGTTGGATAAACACAGCATGATGAAAAAACCTGTTTTAAGTCCACGTGCCAGCATACGTTACACACCAATTGAAGGGATTATTCTGCGAGCAAGTTATGCAAGCGGTTATCGTGCACCACAAGCATATCAAGAAGATTTGCACGTTGCCGCAGTGGGTGGAAGCGTATCGCTTATCAGCATTGATGCCAACCTGAAACCGGAATATTCTCACAGCTTAAACGCATCGATCGATTGGACAAAGAAATTTAATTTTATGCAAGCAGGAATACTGTTAGAGGGATTTTTCGCACGTTTGAATGATATTTTTATCTTGGAAGAGAATGGTTTCGACCAACAGGGACATTTGTTATTGTTGCGTAAAAATGCACAAGACGGTGCAATGGTGGCAGGATTGAATGTAGAAGCTCGTTGGATGTATAAAAAAATGCTATATCTCACGGTAAGCTATACTTTCCAGAATAGCAGATACTTAAAGCCACAACTATGGTCGAAAGAAGAATCGTTGAACGCTCAAAAACGTATGTTCCGCACGCCCGATCATTATGGTTTCCTTACATTGGAATACAATATTATCAAGAATTTAAAAGCCAATTTGTCTGCCATATATACCGGCAGTATGCTTGTTCAACATTTTGCAGGATATATAGATAAAGATACGGAAATTACGACAAAATCATTTCTTGACATGGGTATTAACGCTTCTTATACGTTTAATTTACATTCCACCATGAACATTGTTTTTACCTTAGGAATGAAAAATATCTTTAATTCGTATCAAAAGGATTTTGATTTGGGAAAAGATCGTGATTCAGGATATATTTATGGTACGGCAACTCCAAGAACGTACATC
The DNA here is from genome assembly GCA_031254735.1 of Bacteroidales bacterium. The sequence goes on from JAIRTU010000257.1 coordinate 13,884, forward strand.
TTCGGACTTAAATTTGAGTTGTAAAAATTTATTTTGATTTTTTACAACGCTTTATTTGCTGCTCGTTCAAAAGTAAAATATAATCTTTGAACGAGCAGTTTTTCTGATAGAAAAAAGAAACAAAAACAATTATCCTTGCGGGGGATTTTGGGAGAATTTTCCGATATATCAAAAATGTTTTTGGAAGTTTCCGACAAGTCAGGACATATAATAAAATGAATATCATGTTATTAATCAACGGCATTAGTTTACTTATCCCAAAATGTTCATTCCACATTAATTCATCAAAAAAAACATTGATTCTGATTATCAATTTGTTCTGTTCTACCGGACATTTTGGGTCATAATGTCGGAAATGTCAATTATTTTTTTCTGTATTTTCTGTCATGTTTTTTATTTTTTTCCAACAATTCGAGACATTTTTGTTCATCGGAAAATGTATTTACAACTTCTACTATGTTGCTGAAATTCAGATTAATAGATTGAATATTACTCATATCTTTATCTATTTAATATGAGTCTTAATACCGTAGAAACAAAAAAATATCAGAGGCATTTGAAAAAAATAATCACTCATATTAAAAAAAATGGTATCTTTGCAAAGTCACAAAAATAATAGTATAAATGACACATTGGGTAAATGACAGAGAAAACGCATTAGCAACATCGCTTAGCAAGAAAATTCTTGCTAAGTATCTGATATTTAGGCGTTTACCCCCACCCCCCCCCCCCCCACACACGTACAACTACTGACAATCAGACAGTTGCACCGTTTTTTACGCATAAATTCTTCTATGTCAGAAAGTTAATTTCTGATGTGGAAAAATTATATAGTTTAATCAAATTTATCATAATTAAATATCAAGAAAATGGAAGATTTAAAAATCATCACACAAACAGATTTAAAATGCGGATTATTAACATTAAGTCCTAAGAAGTTTGAAGATTTATGTAAATATAAAGGTCATCGGATTTGGATTAAGGACAATCTGGGTTGCGAATCCTTTCTGTTAGGCAATGACAGTA
>JAIRTU010000260.1 GCA_031254735.1 Bacteroidales bacterium
CTGGAATTGATTGCCAAACAAATGGTAGAAGGATTTATTACGGGCTTGCACAAAAGCCCTTTTCATGGTTTTTCGGTGGAGTTTGCCGAATATCGTCCGTATAATACAGGCGAATCGACTCGGAATATCGATTGGAAACTGTTTGGTCGCACCGATAAACTGTTTGTCAAACAGTATGAAGAAGAAACCAATTTGCGTTGTCAGGTTATTGTAGACACCTCTTCTTCGATGTATTTTCCGCAGCGAAATCATTTGTCGTTGGATTGTCCCAATAAGATTTATTTTTCTGTGTATGCGGCGGCGGCAATCATGCAGCTGATGAAGCAGCAACGCGATGCGATAGGGCTTTCGCTGTTTTCCGACACGGTACGCTTTCACAGTCAGGCAAAATCGAGTACGGTACATCTGAAAATGCTTTATCGCGAATTAGAACCTTTGTTAACGCCCATTTCGACGGAAGAACAGCGTGGCACAGACGTAACAGGCAGCCTTCACGAGATAGCAGAACGCATTCACAGGCGTTCGCTGGTGGTTATTTTCAGTGATATTTTCGACAACAGCCGGCAGGAAGATTTGTTTTTGGCATTGCAACATCTCAAACACAACAAACACGATGTAATTCTTTTTCATGTGTACGACAAGCAGTTGGAGATAGATTTCGATTTTGACAATAAACCGTATAAATTTATAGATGTAGAAAGCGGCGAAATGCTCAAAGTAAATGCCAACGAAATGAAAACACATTACCGCAAGGCAATCAAAGCCTTCAAAGACGAGTTGAAAGTGCGTTGCGGGCAATATCAGGTCGATTTGGTAGAAACCGACATCAACGAGGGGTTTCATCAGGTGATGATGACCTATTTGCTGAAACGCCAAAGATTGTTTTAAAAGGTAATTAATCCGTATTTTAAATTCAAGATATAAATAATAATCAAAACAGTAATAATCATGAAAAAATATGTTATTCTAATCATCAGTGTATTTTTTATCATTCCAATCGGTCGGGCAGATGAGGGCATGTGGTTGCCTTTTTTGCTGAAATTGAATGAAAAAGACATGCAGTCGAAAGGCTTAAAGATTTCGGCAGAAGATATTTACAGTATCAATCAGGGGAGTTTGAAAGATGCAATTGTCTTGTTTGGAGGCGGTTGTACCGGCGAAATAGTTTCGGACGAGGGCTTGTTGCTGACCAATCATCACTGCGGATACGGACGAATACAGGCTCACAGTTCGTTGGAACACGATTATCTCACTCATGGTTTTTGGGCGATGAACAAAGAAGAAGAACTTTCCAATCCGGGTTTCACCGTTACCATGCTGGTATCGATGAGAGATGTTACCGACGATGTGTTGAAATATGTTTCCGATCAAATGGACGAGGCTGCACGGAATAAAAAGATAGAAGAAGCTATCCGAAAAATAACGGTAGACGCCGTTGAGGGGACACATTACAAAGCGGTGGTAAAGCCTGTTTACAACGGAAATCAATATATATTGTTTATCAATGAAGTATTTGAAGATATACGTTTGGTGGGAACGCCGCCCTCCAACATCGGGAAGTTTGGCGGCGACACCGACAATTGGATGTGGCCTCGTCATACAGGCGATTTTTCGGTGTTTCGGATATATGTGGGAAAGGACGGAAAACCGGCGCCCTATTCCAAAGACAATGTGCCGTATAAACCTAAAAAACATTTAACCATTTCGTTGAAAGGCGTTGAACCCGAAGATTTTACTTTTGTGTTTGGCTATCCGGGTACGACACAGCAGTTTTTGACTTCTTGGGCGGTGGAGTTAATTCAAAATCAAACCAATCCTGTTGCTATCGATTTGCGGACAAAACGGTTGGATGTTATCAAAAAATATATGGATCAAGACCGTTTGATACGTATTCAATATTCGGCAAAAGCGGCAGGCATTGCCAACGGTTGGAAAAAATGGATAGGAGAAAACAGAGGCTTGAAACGTCTTCATACTGTTGAACAGAAAAAAATGCTGGAAACCGAATTTACCCAATGGCTCGATCAAGATGCCACGCGAAAACAGTTGTACGGCAATGTGCTTGCCAAATATGAAGATTTATACAAAAAATTAACGCCCATATCCAAAGAAAACACCTATTTTATGGAAGCGTTTTACAGCATAGAATTGGTTCGTTTTATCTTTCCGATGATTTCTTCTTTGGACAATTTGTCTGATGTTAAAGATATAAACACTTTCGCCGAAGCACAAGTCGGCAGGATACAGTCGTTTTTCAAAGACTATAATATAAATGTAGACAAAGAAATTTTTGTCCTGTTGATGCAAGCCTATTTAGACAATGCAGACAAATCTCGCCTGCCGAATGCGTTTGTGGAATTGCTGAATAAATATTCCGTCGATCGTTTGGCGGAAGAGATTTATTCCAAATCGGTGTTTGCGCAGCAGGAAAAATTAACGGCACTTTTGGAAAAAGGAGACGCCAAATCGCTGTCTTTGCTGAAAAAAGATATGCTCTATCGTTTGGTTTCGCCGATGTATGCTTATTATTTCTCTGACGTATCGCCTCAAATGAAAGAAATAGATGTGCAGATAAAACAATTGGATCGTCTGTGGACTAAGGCGTTGATGGAAATGCAACCCGAAAAAACCTTTTATCCCGACGCCAATCTCACCTTGCGTGTTGCCTACGGAAAAGTGGACGGCTACAACCCCATAGACGGCGTGAACTATAAACATATCACTACGGTGGACGGTATTATGGAGAAAGAAAATCCCGATATTTACGATTATGTGGTGGAAGCCAAGCTGAAAGAGTTGTATGAGAAAAAAGACTACGGACGATACGCCACCGCCGACGGAAAGATGCCTGTTGCCTTTGTCGCAACCAATCACACCACAGGCGGAAACTCAGGAAGTCCGATCCTGAACGGCAACGGACATTTGATAGGCATAAACTTCGACCGCTGTTGGGAAGGAACAATGAGCGATATTCACTACGATCCCGATCAATGTCGGAATATTTCGGTGGATATTCGTTATGTTCTTTTTATCATAGATAAATTTGCCGGTGCGAAACACCTGATAGATGAAATGAAAATCAGTGCGGAGTAAGGAATTGCGATGCCTGAACGATGATTTTTTGTGATTATAATGCAGAAAATGTGAGGGCGATCGTGAAATATTTCTGTTCTGTCTCACAAAAAACATATACTTTTGCAGGAAAATTAGTTTCAACATTTAATAATATATTTAATATGTCAAAGAAAAATATTCTTATCGTTTTTTTAGTGGGCTTTACCCTGTCGGGAATGGCTCAGGACAAAATTTTTGAGTTAGTCGATGTGTTTACCTCCGGCAAGATGTATCCGCAAAACTTGCGGCAACTGCAATGGATTCCTTCCACTTGCGATTATGTGTATGTGAAAGATAACGACTTGGTGAAAGCAACCGCCCCTTCCGACAAAACAACGGTGTGGGTTACTTCGTCTGACATTCATTCCGCTTTGGAAGCCAAAGGCGAAAAGGCAACAAGAGGATTTCCGACCATTGTTTATTGGACGTCGAAAGAATCGTTTTACGCTATGGCAAACGGAAAAATTATTCATTACGACATTGCCAAAAAGCAGATAGACAACGTGATGGAAACTCCCGAAAATGCCGAAAACATAGAGTACGACTACAAACATGCACAGATGGCATACACCATCGGCAACGATTTGTATGTAACGCCTTTTGGAAAAGACGCCAAACGGGTAAATCAAGAGCAAGTTGATGAGGTGAAGTTTGGACATGCCCCGCACAGGGTGGAGTTCGGCATAGAAAACGGTTGTTATTGGTCGCCTTCGGGGAAAAATCTGGCATTTTATCGCATGGACGAAAGCATGGTGGACGATTATCCGTTGGTAAACACCACCACCCGCATTGCTGCACTGCAAAACGAAAAATATCCTATGGCAGGCTTGACAAGTCATCAGGTGAAAGTGGGAATCTACAATGCGGAAAGCGGAAACATCGTCTATATGAAAACCGGTGAGCCGTTGGATCAATATCTTACCTGCGTAACATTCAGCCCCGATGAAAAATATCTCTTTATCGGTTTGCTCAACAGAGAGCAAAATCATCTGAAAATGAATCAATACGATGCTCTTAGCGGCGATTATGTCAAAACTCTGTTTGAAGAAAAACACGAACGTTATGTAGAGCCGAGCGATCCGCTGTATTTTCTGCCCAACAGCAATACGCAGTTTTTGTGGGTCAGTCAGAAAAGCGGTTGGAAACATCTGCATTTATATGATATAACCGGAAACGAAATCAAACAGCTCACATCGGGCAATTGGGTGGTAAAATCGTTCAGCGGATTTGACGAAAAAGGACAAAAGGCGTTTTTCATGTCGAACAAAGACGAAATTACAGGAAGCAAAATGTATGTGGTCGATATAAAAACAGGAAAAATAAGCAACATCTCCACCGAAGAAGGAACGCATCTTGTGCAGCCCTCTTTCGACGGAATGTATTTTTTGGACAGATACACCTCTCTGCATATTCCGAGCATAATTGCCCTCAAAGACACAAAAGCCAAAGCGAGAGCCATTCTGCTGTATGATTCCACTTCGTTGTCCGAATATAATCTGCCCGAAGTAAGTGTGGGAAAATTGCAAAACAAAAACGGCGATGATCTGTATTATCGTTTAATCAAGCCCATTGATTTCGACCCGAACAAAAAATATCCTGTTTTTGTGTATGTTTACGGTGGACCACATTCGCAAATGGTAACCAACAGTTGGTTGAGCGGAGGACATTTTCTTCATTATATGGCTCAAAAAGGATATGTGGTTTTCACTTTGGACAATCGGGGAACGGCAAATCGCGGGTTTGAATTTGAAAGCACCATTCACCGCCGTGTAGGTACTGTGGAAGTGGAAGATCAAATGGTGGGCGTGGAATTTCTTAAATCGCTTCCTTATGTTGACCAAAATCGTTTCTCGGTAGACGGTTGGAGTTACGGCGGATTTATGACATTGACTTTGAAGCTGCAATATCCCGAAGTCTTTAAGGTGGCTACGGCGGGCGGTCCCGTTGTTGATTGGAAATATTACGAAGTCATGTACGGCGAACGCTACATGGACACTCCCGAAGAAAATGAAGAGGGTTACAAAAATAATTCTCTGTTAAATCGGGTAAAAAATATCGACGGACATATAATGATTATTCACGGTGCAATGGATCCGACCGTTGTATGGCAAAACAGTCTGCAATTTTTGACCGAAGCCATTAAAGCCAACAAACAAATCGATTATTTCGTTTATCCCACGCACGAACACAATGTGAGAGGAATTGATCGAGTGCATTTGTGGAACAAAATAGCGAATTATCATCAGACATTTAATAAATAGGGATAAAAGAAAACACAGCAATATATGTCATCATTACTCGAAATAAAAAATCTGCATGTTTCCGTCAATGGGAAAGAAATTCTCAAAGGCGTTGATTTGTCGCTCAACTACGGCGAAGTACATGCTTTGATGGGTCCCAACGGAAACGGCAAAAGCACTCTGGCTGCCGTTGTTGCAGGAAAACCCGATTACGATATTTCCGAAGGAGAAATTATTTATAAAGGAATAAATTTGTTGGAAATGTCGGTAGAAGACCGCGCCAGAGAAGGCATTTTTCTTGGTTTTCAATATCCTGTGGAGATAAAAGGCGTGAGCATGAGCAATTTCATGAAGACCGCTTTGAACGAAATACGCACCTATCGCGGCGAAGAACCGCTTAGCACAACCGATTTTTTGGCACGCATGGAAGACAAAAAGAAAGTGGTAGAGATGACAGCCAAACTCTCTAACCGCTCTGTGAACGAGGGCTTTTCGGGTGGAGAAAAAAAACGTAACGAGATATTTCAAATGGCAATGCTCGAACCCGAATTGGCTATTTTGGACGAAACCGACTCCGGCTTGGACATCGACGCTTTGCGTGTGGTTGCCAATGGCGTCAATCAACTGCGTTCCGACAAAAACGCCATGCTGATCATCACCCATTATCAACGGCTGCTGGATTATATCGTTCCCGATTATGTTCATATTCTTTACGAGGGAAAAATTGTCATGACCGGCAATAAAGACTTAGCCCTGAAATTGGAAGAAAAAGGATACGATTGGCTCAAAAACGAAATGAAATAGTCGGCATGGACACTTCTTTCGGAAAAATTTACCTTATCCCAACGCCGCTCGCAGAAGAAAATTTTTCTTCTGCCGTTCTTTTCAATCATGCGATTATAAAAGATTTACGGGTTTTTGTGGTGGAAGAACTTCGCACGGCACGGCGATTTCTGCGTAAAGTCTGTCCCGATTTTCCTGTTGACGATTGCCAATTTTATATATTGAACGAACATACAATTTCCACCCTGAATGTTGATGAAATTATTTATCGGGTAAGTCACGGAAATGATGTGGGGATAATGTCGGAGGCGGGTTTGCCGTGCGTTGCCGATCCGGGTAGCGAATTGGTGGCATTGGCTCATGCAAAAAACATTCGGGTAGTGCCGTTGGTGGGCGCTTCATCGATCTTTATGGCGCTGATGTCTTCGGGATTGGGTGGTCAGAAGTTTGCATTTCACGGCTATCTCCCCACCAACAAAACCCATTTGGCAACAGCCGTTCGCAAATTGGAACAACAGTCTCGCACCGAACAACAAACTCAAATCTTCATGGAAACGCCTTATCGAAACATGCAACTATTAGAAACACTGCTGAAACACTGTCGGTTGGAAACCATGCTTTGCATTGCCTGCAACATCACCGACAAAGACGAATACATTCAAACAAAATCTGTTGCACAATGGAAACAATCCACACTTCCCTCCCTGCATAAAAAGCCGGCGGTGTTTGTGCTGTCGGCGCGTTAGCGGCGTACAAAGATTTTGCAGACGACAAGACATTATTTTTTCGTATCTTTGCACCAAAAACAGATATATTTATGCAAATAAACACATTAACAGCTGTTTCGCCATTAGACGGACGTTATTATAATACGGTTTCGGAGTTGTCGGATTATTTTTCGGAGTATGCTTTGATACGGACAAGAGTGCTGGTAGAGATAGAATATTTTATCGCATTGTGCGAACTTCCGTTGCCTCAACTCAACGGCATAGACAAGGGAAAACAGGCGGAACTTCAAACTATTTATCTCAATTTCAGTCAGGAAGATGCACTGCGGATTAAAGAAATAGAAAAAACAACCAATCACGACGTAAAAGCAGTAGAATATTTTATCAAAGAGAAATTTGATGCGATGAATTGGAATGAATACAAAGAATTTATTCATTTCGGACTGACCTCGCAAGACATTAACAATACGGCAGTTCCTTATCTGATGCGAGAATTTCATCAAAATATTTTGCAAAAAGAGTTGAATGCACTTGTGCAAAAACTTTCGGCTCGTGCAAAATCGTGGAAAGACATTGCCATGCTCGCACGCACACACGGACAGCCCGCCTCCCCGACAACATTGGGAAAAGAAATATATGTTTTTGTTGAACGTATTGAAAATCAAATCAAACTGTTAAATCAAATTCCTTTTTGCGGAAAATTCGGCGGTGCAACAGGCAATTTCAACGCTCATCATGTTGCTTTTCCGAATATCGATTGGGTGAAATTCGGCAATGATTTTTTAGCTAATAAATTGGGATTGGTACGCCTGCAAACCACCACACAAATAGAACATTACGACAATATGGCTGCCTGTTTCGACACTTTGAAACGCATAAACAATATCCTTATCGATTTCGACCGCGATATGTGGACGTATATTTCGATGGATTATTTCAAACAGCAGGTGAAAGTCGGCGAAGTGGGTTCTTCCGCCATGCCGCACAAGGTAAACCCGATTGATTTTGAAAATTCGGAGGGAAACTGTGCCGTTGCCAACGCCTTGTTTGAGGGTCTGTCGGCGAAATTGCCGATCTCTCGCCTTCAACGCGACCTCACCGACAGCACCGTTACCCGCAACGTAGGCGTGCCGTTGGGACATACGTTACTTGCCTGCCGTTCCACCATGAAAGGAATAGACAAACTGCTGCTCAACCAAGAAGCCATTGACGCCGACTTGGAAAAAAATTGGGCGGTTGTCGCCGAAGCCATACAAACGATCTTACGCAGAGAGCAATATCCCAATCCTTACGAAGCGCTGAAAGAATTGACACGAGGAAAATCGCATATCACAAAAGAATCTATACACGCCTTTATCAACGAACTGAACATCAGCGACGCCCTCAAAGAAGAGTTGAAACAAATCACGCCACAGAATTATACAGGAATAACAATGGGTTGATTGGCAATGCGAAATGAGGCGTAAGCAATAGTTCGGGATAAATTCAGTATCTTTGCATTCTAAAATTTAGTTCTATGGTAATAAAGCAACAAAACTTCGATCAACTGATTGACAATGTTTGTCAAACACATAACGCTCTACAAGAAAATGCAAGAAAAATTATCAATCAAAATTTGACAATTCGCAATTGGCTTGTAGGATATTATATTGTAGAATTTGAGCAAAATGGAGAAGACCGAGCTAAATATGGCACAAGGCTTTTAGATGCAATGGCTAAACATTTAAAAGCAAATGG
>JAIRTU010000262.1 GCA_031254735.1 Bacteroidales bacterium
TGTTCTTTCGTTTCTTTTTTGCGGGCTTTGTGGGGAACTCTTGAAAATTGAAGAATAATTTTAGTACTTTTGCACGAAAATAATTGAAAAATAATATGGCAAATACCGAACGAATCGAAGCATTACAAGATATTGCTAAACAAGTAAGAAGAGATATTGTACGCATGGTATACGAAGCACAGTCGGGACATCCGGGTGGCTCGTTGGGGTGTGCCGACTTTATGACGGCGTTGTTTTTTGAGGTGATGGACATTCAGCCGGCTCGTTTTTCGCAAGAAGGGAAAGATGAAGATATGTTTTTCTTGTCGAATGGGCATATCACGCCTGTTTATTATTCGGTAATGGCACATCGGGGGTATTTTCCGGTTTCGGAGCTGGCAACATTCCGCAAATTGCACACTCGTTTGCAGGGACACCCTTCCAACGCCCATCAAACACCGGGTGTGAGAATAGCATCGGGGTCTTTGGGACAGGGCGTTTCTATTGCCGCAGGCGCTGCTCAAACCAAGAAAATGAACAACGACCCGCATTTGGTGTACGTCCTCACCGGCGACGGCGAGTTGGAAGAAGGTCAAATGTGGGAAGCCATTATGTATGCAGGGGCAAAAAAAGTTGACAACCTGATTCTGACAGTCGACTATAACCAAAAACAAATAGACGGAACAACAGAGCAGGTAATGGATTTGATGAATTTGAAAGATAAATTTCAGTCTTTTGGCTGGCATGTGCTTGAAGGTGCAGGCAACGATATGAAAACGATTTTGGAACTGTTGCAGGAAGCAAAAAATCAAACAAAAAAAGGAAAACCTGTCGCTCTGCTCATGCACACCGAAATGGGTTACGGCGTTGACTTTATGACAGGAACACACAAATGGCACGGAACACCGCCCAACAAAGAACAGTTTGAAAAAGCAATGGAACAACTTCCTCAAACATTGGGCGATTATTAATCCGGCAGAAAACAGTTTATGAAAGTTATAGACAGGTATTTGCTCAAAGCATACATCGCACCTTTTATATTGACTTTTCTGGTTGTTCTGTTTGTATTCTTAATGCAATTCCTCTGGAAATACATTGACGATCTGGTCGGCAAAGGATTGGAAATAAGCATAATCTTGAAACTAATCTTTTTTTCGGCATTCACCTTTATTCCCATGTCTATCCCTTTGGCGATTTTGCTTTCGGGCTTGATTGCCTTTGGAAATATAGCAGAAAAAAACGAACTCACCGCCATGAAATCGTCAGGTATATCGCTGTACAGGATTATTCAACCTTTATTTATATTGATTATAGGTCTTTCTGTCTTAAACTTCACCATGTCGAACAACATTGTCCCTGTTATGAGCTTGAAGTTTCGATCGCTGCTGGAAGATATTCGCGATAAGAAAATGGCGTTGAACATAGAAGAAGGCGTTTTTTATCGAGGAATAGACGGCTATACCATTCGTATCGGCAGCAAAGAACGCGACAATCAAACCATACACAACGTGCTGATTTACGACCACACCCGAACAACAGGATTGGCAACACTCACTTACGCCAAACACGGCTCTATGGTGATGTCGAAAGACAAACAATATCTTATCCTAAGCCTTAACGACGGCTTTTTGTATGATGAAAACACCCAATACGACGCCTCCAAACCATCGCACACACTCCCTATTTTACGCGGAACGTTTGATGTTTATCAAATACGGTTCGATTTGTCTTCGTTTCAAATGCAGCAAACCAATGAAGAGTTTTTCAAAGACAGCTACGAAATGCTCAATGTAAATCAGTTGAACATCTTTATCGATACTCTGCAAACCGAAATCACCACCGCAAAACAGGAAACGGCAGACGCTATCTTGAAAAACTTCCGCTATATCTCTTCGCACTACAACGACTCGCTGTCGTATTCGCGTGCCGATTCTATTCTTCAAACGTTTAAAATAAGCGTAGAAGAAAAACAAAAAGTATATACTCACGCCATTCAAACGGCTCGTGAGCATAGTCAACTCTTAGACTTTAATCTGGTAGACACCGAATCGAAACAAAAACGGCTGTGGCGTTACGAAATAGAATGGCATCGAAAATATGTGCTGTCTTTTGCCTGTGCGTTGTTGTTTTTTGTAGGCGTTTCTTTGGGGGCTATTCTTCGCAAAGGGGGTTTGGGCGTTCCGTTGGCGGTATCTATTTTGGTATTTGTGATCTATTGGGCAATATCTTCTACCGGCGAACGCATGGCAAGGGTGGGAAGCATACCTTCGGAATTGGGAATGTGGCTTTCTACGCTTATCCTTTTGCCCTTAGCCGTTTTATTTGTATACAAAGCATCTACCGAAGCGGGATTGTCCGACATGCCGATCCTGTTGCAGCGGCTGCAATCTGTTAAGGACTTTTTTACTCGAAAAAAGAAAAGAAAAAACACACCATAATGCGTATTCTTCAATTTTGTAACAAATCGCCTTTTCCGGCAAAAGAAGGAGGACCCATTGCCATGCACGCAATGACGAATATGCTTCTTCAACAGGGACACAGTGTTAAGATAATCGCTGTCAATACTCCCAAATACACAGTAGATGAACAGACTATCGACCCCGATTATCGAGAGAAAACAGGCATTGAACTTGTCAACGTCAATACCAACTTCCGACTGACAGATGCCTTGAAGTCTTTATTGACCAATAAATCGTATCACGTGGAACGTTTCAGATCGAAAGAATTGGAACAGCAGCTTATCCATATTTTGCAAAAAGAAGATTTCGACCTTGTTATTTTTGAAACAATCTATCTGGCAATATATGCGGATATTGTCCGAAAACATTCCAAAGCCAAACTCGTTTTGCGAACACACAATATCGAACATTTTATCTGGAAAAGAGTTTCCGACAATCTTCCGTTGGGGATAAAGAAACTGTACCTTTCTATCTTGTCGAAACAATTGGAACTCTTTGAAATAAAATCTATCCCAAAGTTTGATGCGGTGATGTGTATTTCTTTTGTGGATAAACAATGGGTGGAAAACAGAAAGCTGTCTGTGCCGATAAAAGTAATTCCTTTCGGCATAGATATGGACGAAAAGATCAAGGAAAAAGTCGCTTTTTCGATGCGGAACATTTTTTATATCGGTTCTATGGATTGGTTTCCCAATCTGGAAGGGGTTTGTTGGTTTTTGAAAAATGTGTGGAAGTTTCTACACGAAAAATATCCCGAACTGATTTTTAGAATTGCAGGACGCAATATTCCCGAAGCCTTAAAAGCAATAGATACCAACGGAATAGAAATAGTGGGCGAAGTAGAAAATGCACAACAATTTATGGAAGAAAACGGCATTTTGGTTGTTCCGCTGTGGTCGGGAAGCGGCGTCCGTATCAAAATTATCGAAGCCATGTCGGTAGGAAAACTCGTTATAACCACAAGCATAGGCGTAGAAGGCATCGAAGCCGACAACAAAAAACATGTTTTGACAGCCAATACGGTAAACGAATTTGTAGAGACCATTGATTTTTGCATGAAAAATCCCGCACTCTGCAAAGAAATTGCCTCC
>JAIRTU010000071.1 GCA_031254735.1 Bacteroidales bacterium
AACAATATTTTCAATAAATTTTATTACTTTTGCAGCTTAAAAAAAATCAAGCATAGTGAATTTTCGGAAACAACTATCGGATTCTGTCTTCGAGCATATTTCAGACGTCGCCTCCGCCATGAAAACGGAAGTGTATGTTGTGGGCGGCTATGTACGCGATTTGCTGCTGAAACGAGATAACAAAGACATCGACGTGGTTACTACCGGCGACGGTGTGGAATTTGCCAAAAATTTAGCGAAGAAATTGGAAATCGATGAAAAAAATATTCATATTTTCAAAAACTACGGCACGGCAATGTTTCATTATCAGGGAATTGAACTCGAATTTGTGGGAACACGCAAAGAATCGTATTCGCACCTGTCCAGAAATCCCAAAGTGGAAAGAGGAACATTGCAGGACGATCAAAATCGCAGAGATTTTACCATTAATGCAATGGCAATTTCGCTCAATAAAGACAACTTCGGCGAATTGATCGACCCTTTCAACGGCTTGGAAGATTTGGAAAAAGGGATTATCCGCACGCCGCTAAGCCCTGAAATCACATTTTCCGATGATCCTTTGCGTATCATGCGCGGCATTCGATTTGCCGCACAGCTGAATTTCACAATTGAAGCGTCTGCTTTTGCGGGCATGCAGTCGCAGCGAGAACGCCTCAATATCGTGTCGAAAGAACGGATTGTTAATGAATTGCACAAAATATTGCTTTCCGAAAAGCCTTCAACAGGTTTTTTTCTGATGGACGATATGAACATTTTGGAACAACTGTTGCCCTGTTTGACCAATCTCAAAGGCGTAGAGACAATCGATCGACACAGCCATAAAGATAATTTCTTGCACACATTGGAAGTTGTCGATAAAATTGCAATGCACACGTCCAATCTTTGGTTGATATGGGCGGCTCTGCTGCACGACGTGGGAAAAGCCTCTACCAAACGCTATATTCCCGGACAGGGCTGGACTTTTCATCAACATGAATTTATCGGGGCAAAAATGGTTCCAAAAATATTCAGAGCGTTGAAAATGCCGATGAACGAAAAAATGGAATATGTCAAAAAACTCGTTTTTCTGCACCTTCGCCCCATTGCTTTGGTGGAAGATATTGTTACCGATTCGGCGGTGAGGCGATTGCTTTTCGACGCCGGAGATGATATAGACGATTTGATGTTGCTGTGCGAAGCCGATGTTACGTCAAAAAATCAGATAAAAATTCGTCAATACCTGAAAAACTTTGAGCTGGTGCGAAAAAAAATGAAAGATATTGAAGAAAAAGACCGTATCCGCAATTTTCAGCCGCCGATCAGCGGAGAACTTATCATGACAACATTTCATCTGTCGCCTTGCCGGGAAGTGGGAATGATCAAAAATGCCATACGGGAAGCCATATTAGACGGCGAAATCGAAAATCAATACGATGAATGTTATCGATATATGATGAAAGAAGCGAAAAAATTAGGACTTTCGCCCGCTCCCGACTCAACGGACAGCAGCAAACAAAGCGGCTAATTCTGCCTGAATTGCTTTTATCTGCTCTTTGTGTTTTTTCGACAAACATAACTGTCGGAATATACGAATTTTTCGGATATATTTCCCCATAAAAACGGTAATGGGCATGCCTGTCAAGACAATAAGAAAAGCCGTCAACCACCAGGAAGTGCTTACTCCGAAAATCAAAGCCATTATCAAATGATTGACCGGCGATAAAATTAAAATCGACACATATTTTATTGTGGCTGAAAATCCCGATTCTTTCAACTTGGGGTTGATCGCCAAAATAAATGGCGTAAGCAGAAAATTAATCGCCAATCCATAGATAAATATGGGGCATAATACAAGCAAAAAACATAAAACTTCATGCCATTTTTCTTTGGGATAACTGTTTGAAAAGGTAACGAAGTCCGGGTTGTTTTTCAAATAATCGTTTCCTTTCGAGACAAGGTTTTCCAATTTCTGCGGTTCGGCAAGGGCAATATCATCAAGAAGTCCGACAATTTTCTGTCGTGCTTTCAGGCGATTGCTCAGGTTGTCGGGCAAATTGAGTTGCTGCAACATTCGATAATTATACAAATAAGCAGCCAAATAAAAAACGGCATAATATTCCTGCGAACGAATATCAAGCATATTCGATGATAATTCATTAAACGCATCTTCTTTTATCGCATTCAGCGCCCGTCCTTCGTGTTGATAATACAAATCCATATATTCGTCCACACGTATCGGCTTGCCGATATTGAGAACGAAAGGATAACCTATACGGTCGTAATGTCCATAATCAAGCCCGACAGGAAGCAAATAAACCGTTTCTCCGCAAGGAAGTTTTTCCTGTGTATGAAAAGCTATTCTGAAAGGTCCTTTAACAAAAGCATGTAAGCGATGTTCCTCGTGCTGACCGCCTTCGGGCATAATGCAAAACGGATAGCCTCTAAGGAGCAAATCGACGGCTTTCCGAAAGTTTTCTTCGTTTTTCGTTACATTTTGAAAGCCTTCTCTTTGGCGATATGCCGGCATAATCCGCAAAAAAGCAAAAATTTTACACACCGAACCGTTCACAAAAAGTGCCGATTTCGCAAAAAAAGTAATGGGCTGTTCAAATTCCGCCAATAAAGTTACGCAATCTATCAATCCATTTTGATGACAGGGCAGCAGGATACAGGGTTTTCGGTAAGGAATATTTTCTTTGCCGTTAATCGCCACTTCTCCAAACCAATGCCACATCATCGATCGAGAATAGCTGTGCAATAACCAATATGCCACAGATACATCGTTGTTTGCCCTCTTCATTTTTGTTTATTTAAAGGTACAAAAATACAAAAAAAGAAAACAGGAAAGCATTCGATCTGCCAAAATCATATATAAAAACCTGCAAAATATATGTCGTGAAAATGCTGACTTCTTACAGATATTCACAAGATTTCAAAATTATTTTATTGTTTATCAATTATTTAAAAAGACAAACGCATTACTGTTTTCCTTCTATCGTAATATCCGTACCTTTTATCCAGCCATACGAAAAAAAGCCTTTTATATCTTCGGCTTTCACATTATTGGCAACAAAGCGGTTTTCTTCCACAACAATATCCGATTCGTTATTCATACGAACAAAATACCATATTTCATTATTCGCATTTTTGACTTCGGCATAAACAGTTCCTTTTGCGTTTGGAGGATAAACGGCAACGGTATTTCCTTTCTTTTTATCTCCGCCACCCATTTCTTTTTGGTCGTCTGCAACAGATTCTATACGCAAATCGGCTTTTTGATTTGTTGTAAAGGCAAGCGGACGATCGTATCGCGTTGATGGAAATGCCGTTCTTCTAAACAACAACGATTTTGCTATTCGTTCAAAAGAGGCGCCGTCACTGTTGCTGAGGCACACATATTGCGTGTAAGAATTTGTAAAATCGCCGCAACAGCCTTCTTTCCAGAGAGCAAGTTCCAAACAGTTGTCGCCGTTGGGCTGATTGGCGTATGCAATGCTTCCGCGTTCGCCGATAAGTGTAATATACGCATCTTCTTTTTTATAAAAAATATAGGTATGGTACACGTTGAAAATTTTACCGTGAAAAAGCAAATCCAACGTACCATTGTTGTCTATATCAACAAAATGAAACAACGGCAACAGTTCTTCCATTTTCATTCTTCCTTTTGTTTTCTCTTTAAACTCTTTGTTTTTCAACACCTTTTCTATCTCTTTCTCTAAGGATGCATTTTCCACATACCATTTTTCCACATTGGAATTTTT
>JAIRTU010000178.1 GCA_031254735.1 Bacteroidales bacterium
TGTCTGAACTGTGATTTATGGGATTAATGAGATTAAGCTCTACCGTTTCATCATTGCATCATTATTCACTATTCGTTATTCGTTATTCACTATTTTTGCGGACTTTCAGTCCTCAATGTCCGGATGTTGTAATTCGTAATTTCTTTTTACCACAAAGGCGACACAGAGTACACAAAGACGTTTTTCCGAAAACGCCAGAGCATAATCATGCCGGTCGGTCAATTCCTGTATCAAATGCGATTGCCTCGTTTCTTTTCGTTTTGCCACAGCGATCTTTCGTTTTGTGATCTTCCTCTTTCGTTTGAATGAGCTTTTTTGTTGCAAGTTTTGAGACCGAATTTGCGTTTGAACAGAGCATGTCGCAAATGCCGATTTTGGCTATTGAGGGATATTCATACGTTTTCTATCGAAGAAATTGCTCATTTTGTTGATTTTTTGTTGGTCTGTTTTATTTTTTATTATACTTTTGCAATAGGTAGAACAATCTATCTATGATCAACAATCAATTAATAAGTTAATAATTTAATGTTTTTTTCATATTTGTTTGTGGTTTTATGGAATGTCTTGATTCTATTTCAGTTTCGGGGCATTCCATATCCTTTTTGTATGAGGGGAACAAATTTTTTGTATGTCGAACGAATTTTTATTAACAGAAGAATATAAAAATTAAAATATGTTAAAAAATAAGAAATTTCATTATTTCGAGATCGGGTTATATGTCTTTATTGGCATTATTTCCATTGTCATTCCTATTTTTATGCATCTATATGAAGGAACTATCAATTGGAATTTGGTTTATCTGAAATGGATACGGTTGATTCCTTTCCTTCTTATTTTCTTGGTAAACAACTTTATTCTGTCGCCCAAACTGTTGTTTCGGTCAAAATATCCGGCTTATATCCTTTCGTGTTTTGTTTTGTTAATATGTATTGCATTTGCCGACAGTGCATTTATGGAATCTCGGAAAAGAAATCGGGAAAAAGCACTTATGGAAGAATTATCGCAAATCAACGGCTGTGAACATACGCTTCTCAAAACCGAAAAAGTCGATTCGACTCATCTTGCCTGCTCTCAAACGAAAATGGAAGAAAAATCGTTTCTGCAGAAAATTCCGATACACAACAAGCGATTGTTTTTCTGCTTTAGCATTCTGTCTATCGGACTGTTAATTATCGGTTTTAATTCGGGCGTTAAAATATTTGTCTATTGGTCGACCGAAAGAGAAGAACGCAACGAGAAAGAACGGCATTATCTCACCACCGAGCTGGCGTATCTCAAACAGCAGGTCAGCCCTCATTTTTTCATGAACACGCTCAACAACATTCACGCACTCATCGACATAAACGCAGATCAGGCAAAAGATGCCATTGTTAAACTTTCTCGTCTGATGCGATATTTGCTCTACGAAGTCGAAGCCGAAAAGATTTTATTGAGTAAAGAATTGGAATTTATGGAAAGTTATATCGAACTTATGCGGTTGCGTTATGACGAAGCCAAACTTTCTATCAAAATTACCTATTCCAAAGAGGCACAATCGGTTTATGTGCCGTCGTTGCTGTTTTTGCCTTTGGTTGAAAATGCGTTTAAACATGGCGTGAGCAATAAATCGAAGTCGTTTGTTGACATAGACTTTAAGACGAAAGACAATATGCTTGTTTTCAATATTATAAATAGTAATTTTCCGAAAATTTCCACCGGATTCAACGAAACGTCGGGTATAGGATTAGAAAATATCTGCAAGCGGCTGAATTTGATTTATGGCGACAACTATGTTTTAACTATTTGTCCCAATGATGAAATTTTTGATGTTTCACTTTCAATTCCAAAATCATGAAATTAAGATGTATAGCAATCGATGATGAGCCTCTGGCTCTTAAACAAATTCAATCGTATATCGGGAAAACCGATTTTCTCTCGCTTCAAGGCAGTTTTCCAAACGCATTGGAGGCTTTTGACAAAGTCAATGAAACCCGACCGGATTTGTTATTTGTAGATATTAATATGCCGGAACTGAACGGAATAGACTTCGTAAAAATGTTGGATTATCCTGTAATGATAATATTTACAACCGCTTACGATGAATATGCCGTAGAAGGATTTAAGTTGGACGCCATAGATTATCTGCTTAAGCCGATTTCGTATGCCGGCTTTTTGAAAGCCGCCAACAAAGCAAGAGAACTTTTCGAGTTGAAACGCAATGCCAAAGAAACCGTATCGGTAGATAATAATTATCTGTTTGTCAAATCGGATTACCGAGTTGTACGGATTAGGTACGAAGACATCAAATATGTTGTAAGTCAGCGAGAATATGTGCAAATGTTCCTGTCGGACGGCTCTTCGGTGATAACGCTGTTGAGCATGAAATCGGTGGAGGAACGTTTACCCAAAGATATTTTTATGCGAGTACATCGTTCCTATATTGTCAATGTCAATAAAATTACCGTTATTGAACGTCAACGCATAGTCTTCGATAAGAAAATCTATATTCCCATCGGCGACTTGTACAAAGAAAATTTTGATAACTACGTAAAAAAACATTTTCTGTAACGTAAAAAATAAAGATTATACAACATAAAATCATCACCGGCAAACGAAGTGAAACACCATTGTCGCCGGCTGCTTTGCGGTGCGATGTCTCAAAAAAACAAACAGTGTGTAATGAGAAATTCGACGATATTTTCGCCGGTTTGATATATTTGTTCTTTAAAAGGTCTTTCTTTATTTCTTTTTTTATTACCTTTGTATAAAAGAGCGGCAGATAAACAATGCTTTTAGAAAACAAGATGAAATTTTGGAGTAAAGAATATATATTGTTGGGAATGTTCTTGTGCTTTTCGGTGCAAGTGTCGGCGGCAGACACCCCCCCCAAGTTGAAAAAGAATCAGACAGATACCTGCTTCCCCGCTTTGTTGGAAAAGTCGGCGGCTTTGAACAAACAGATAAAACGGATAAACAATAAACATAATGATAATTTCTTGTATGTTGTGCCTGTTTGGAATTATCGTTTTACAACATCGAGCCGACAGGAGAAAACGCTTTCTTCTTTTCTGTCTCTCTCGGAAAATGCCATTTGCAGTGCAAGAAACAAGACTGTTGATTATTGCCCGAATATAGCTGATGTTTTCACCATGAAAGGCGTTGCTTTGTTGTACAAAAAAGAATACAGCCAAGCATACCGGGTATTTGATACGGTAGTTGCTCACTATCAATATGCACGCAGTTGGATGTCGGCATGTCTTTGGCGGGTTCATGCTTTGCTTTTTATGGAAGATTATGCAACGGCAGAATTGTTGTTGTCGGAAATCGACCAATCTTCTAGTCTTGTTGAATTTAATGATGTTATCCATTACGAGATTATACAGGCAGATTTGTTGATCAAAACCTTTCGGTACGAAGAAGCCCTGTCTCATCTGTTGAATCTGGAACGGATAGATTTGGATGCAAAAATAAAAGTAAGAGTGAAATTCGGTATTGCTCAAATATATGATAATATCGGCGAACACGAAATGGCGTTGTTGTATTATAACGATTTGATGAGGCGATCGATACCGGGAAAATTGATGTCTTCGTATGTGGTTACTTATCGGCATTTTGCTCAACAGTTATTGTTGCAACAGCAATTGTTGGCGGTTGCTCCCGTGGAAGAAACGGAGGCAGAATCGGAAGAATTTGAACCCACCATTGTAGAAAGTTCTCACGACAGTACGTTTTTCGATGCGGATTATCCTTATTATTTCAACGATTTGGCAGCCATGTTTTTTCTTGATGAATCGCAGAACGCGGCTGACGATAATAAAGATACTTCGGATTACGGAGAAGAACAGCATAAATTATACATAACAACAGAAATGTTGGAAACGGTGTTTGAAAATTGGGATTCGCTGTCTATCCATATCTCCAAAACAGATTTCAGCAATATGACAGATACCATTTATCTGCCGTTGTTGGAAGAGGGAAAAGCATACGCCTTGCCATCTTTCAATCCTGTTGTTTCCCGGTTTGGGTGGCGGCGTTACCGTTATCATTACGGCATCGATTTCAAACAGTCGGTGGGAGACAGCATATATTGTGTTTTTGACGGAATTGTACGCATTGCCAGACGCAATCGCACGTATGGAAATATCATTATTGTTCGT
Organism: Bacteroidales bacterium; assembly: GCA_031254735.1. Next base: position 4,137 of record JAIRTU010000178.1, read on the forward strand.
CATTACAACGGATTGGAAACGTTTTATGCTCATTGCTCCAAATTGTTGGCAGAACCCAATCAGGAAGTGAAAACAGGCGATATAATTGCGTTGGCGGGAAATACAGGACGTTCCACAGGACCGCATCTGCATTTTGAAACCCGATATAAAGGTATGGCTTTCAATCCCGAATATATAATAGATTTTGAAAACGGAAAACTCATCTCCGATACGTTGATGATAACCAAAGAGATATTCAATTATCGACGTTCAAGTTCGTCCGCTTCTGCTTCTGCTTCTTCTTCGGTCGGATCGGAATATTACAGCGTGCGTTTGGGAGATACTTTGTCGGTCATTGCAAAAAAACACAGAACAACTGTCGCCTCTCTCAAACGACTCAACGGACTAAAATATGATTTTATTCGAGAAGGACAACGTTTGCGCATTCGGTAGAATACTAAATGAAGAAATTTAGCGTTTCCCAAAAGAGAATATACAGACGTGAAATATAAGTTCAACCATAAATCGCTCTCTTTTGAAAGGGCAAAAGCTACACCGTTACAAGTATTTAAACAGATACTTTCTTATCTTGCGGCGGCTGTTGCTTTTGCCGCAGTAACTCTTATTTTCTACACTTTTCTCTTTGAATCGCCCAAAGAAAAACGGCTGAAAAGAGAATTGCAGGATTATCATCAAACAATTTCTTTGATTGAAAAAAGAATGGATTTGTTGTCGGCTGTTTTGCAGGATTTGGAAGAAAAAGACAATAATTTATATCGTGCCATTCTGGATGCCGCCCCGCCCGACAGAGATATACAAATTGGCGATTTGCAGAGTTATTATGCTTTGTTGTCTTCGCGAAACCATTCGGAGGCGTTGAATCAACTTCAATTAAAGACAAGTGTCCTCACCCAACGTGCGCAACATCAACTTTTGTCGTACGAACGTTTGTGGGAGCTGGCACAGGAAAAAGACGCTATTCAGGCTTCTATTCCCGCTATCTCGCCTGTAAAAAATCCGACGGTCATTTCAGGATTCGGAATGCGTTATCATCCCATTTATAAAATTTCGCGTCCTCACACAGGCATTGATCTCATCGGAAAAAGCGGAACGCCCATTTATGCAACGGCAGACGGTGTGGTTGTGTCGAATCCCGACGGCTATTCGGGGTACGGGATTACCGTTATTCTCGATCACGGAAGAGGGTATCAAACCTTGTATGCTCATCTTTCCAAGAAAAATGTTAAAGAAGGACAAAGGGTGAAAAGGGGAGAAGTGATTGGTTTTATGGGAACTACGGGTCTGTCGGTGGGAGTACATTTGCATTATGAAGTTATCAAAAACGGAGAGAAAGTAAATCCTGTTCATTATTTCTTTGGCGATCTCAGTCCCGAAGAATATAATAAAATCTTGCAGCAAGCCTCGGAGGTAAATCAATCGCTGTCGTGATGTTTTTTGTTTTGTCAAGGCGTCAATGAGCGTCTGGGTGATTGTTGTTGCAAAAAAATCGAAAAGCACTGAAAGTCCGCAAAAATAGTGAATAACGAATAACGAATAACTAATAGTGAATAATAATATCGTTTTTGTCGGTATTATCAATGCTTGTCGATAAATCCGTTCGGCTTAGGCTCTGCCCGGTACGGAATATTCGGGCAGCCTCCAGCTGCCGCACAAGTTTGGTAACATTCTTCGAGCAATATTGAACTCCTAACGGAGTTCCGGTTGTGGTGTTGCGTTCTTTACCCCTAACTACGGCTTCGCCTTGCAAGGGTTTATCCATATTGAAGTCCTATCGGACTTTTCTTGCTGTCTAAACGATGATTTTGTCCGGAGGACAATATTTTCATAACCGCAGGTCGCCGACCTGCGGAAAATGTACGCACTCGTCCCTGCTGCCCGGAGGGCAGGACTAAAATAGTGGTTAGTGATAACCGGTTAATTTCGCACTCCCGAAAACGACAACGCATAATCCCATAAATCTCAAAAATCATAGGTTGGACAATTAAAAAAGTTGTACCTTTGCACGCTTTTAGAATACAGAAGAAAAAGATATGAGTACCTTATTGGAAAAGTTGGAAGTAATACATCAGCGTTGGCAAGAAATCGGAGAGCAAATCACACAACCCGATATTATCGCCGACATGAAACGTTATGTCAAACTGAATAAAGATTATAAAGACCTTCAGCCTGTAATAGAGGCATATAAGGAATATAAAAATATTTTGAGCAATATCGACAATGCAAAGGCAGTTCTCGCCGAAGAAAAAGACGAAGAATTTCGTGCCATGGCAAAAGAAGAACTTGCCCTGCTGACAGAAAACGGCGAAAATATGGAAGAAAAAATCCGCCTGCTGCTGATACCTTCCGACCCGCAAGACAGCAAAAATGCCGTAGTGGAAATCCGCGCAGGAACAGGCGGCGACGAAGCCGGTATCTTTGCGGGCGATTTGTTCCGAATGTATACTCATTATTGCGAATCGAAAAATTGGAAAATAGATGTTGTCTCTACCACCGAAGGAACAATGGGCGGCTTTAAAGAAATTGTCTTCAATGTGATAGGCGAAGATGTGTACGGCTTGTTGAAATACGAATCGGGCGTGCATCGTGTGCAGCGCGTTCCGCAAACCGAAGCACAGGGTCGCGTGCATACTTCTGCCGCATCGGTGGTGGTTTTGCCGGAAGCCGATGAATTTGATGTGGAACTAAAACAAGCCGATATTCGGAAAGATACCTACTGTTCGTCCGGTCCCGGCGGACAATCGGTAAACACAACGTATTCTGCCGTTCGTCTGACACATATTCCCACCGGTGTTGTGGTTGCCATTCAGGACGAGAAATCGCAAATAAAAAATCTGGAAAAGGCAATGCGTATCTTGCGTACCCGCATTTTTGAAATGGAATACCAAAAATATTTAGACGAAGTGTCTTCCAAACGCAAAACCATGGTTTCCACAGGAGACCGTTCGGCGAAAATTCGTACCTATAATTATCCGCAAAATCGTGTTACCGACCACCGTATCAACTTGACCATGTATAATCTGACAGGATTTATGGACGGCGCCATTCAAGACACGATAGAAGCTCTGCAAGTTGCCGAAAACGCAGAACGCCTCAAAGAAGCAGTAGACGCCGCCGAATAAAAGGAGAAAATTTACATTACGGTTTCGGGAGGTGAGGTTTTTGTTCGGAACAATTTATTTTTTCCGTATCTATTGTATGTTTCCATCTTTTATGACTCCAAAGCCAGCATTGAGGATTTTCTTCAATGTCCTGTTCCAAATATTTTACATACGTTTCGATAATTTCTCCCTGAAAAAGTTGCTGCGGCGTATCGGTAATGTTTTTCAAAACAATGGTATAATATCCTCTTGCCTTTTTTTTCACAACATAATACAACACCGGATAATTGTATTTTTTCGCAAAATATTCCCCTCCGTAAATCATTGCCGAAGGCTGATGCAAAAACATTGTTATATACGATTTTTCCACACTTGCCGGCGATTGGTCGGCAAGCATCATATACGCACACCGTTTGTTTTCTTTTTCATTGCGGGCAAACACTTCCCGCACGGTGTCGGCAAACACAACCTCTGTTCCGTAGCGGGTTCTTGCACGATTGACAATTTTTTCAAAAACCTTGTCGGAATTGGGTTTTCCCACGCCTATTCCATGATGAAGAAATTGCATGGATAACGACAAAACCAGCCATTCCCAATTATTATAATGAGACGATAACAAAATAACACTTTTTCCCTGTTTGAAATAATCATTCACCGTATCGGGATTTTCGCAATGATAGCGTTTCATCAAATGTTTTCGAGACAGGGTCAACAGCTTGACGCCTTCCATAAATAAATCGACCAGATGTTTATAATATGCCTTTTCTATCGCTCGGAGTTCTTTTTTCGATTTTTCGGGAAACGCATTTCCAAGATTTGTCCGAACCACCTCCACCCTGTAACGAAATACACGATAGATAAAAAACCGAATACAACCGCCCATTCCGTACAATACCGGCAACGGCAACAGCGAAAGCGGATACAAAAAACCGTAAATGACAATCCGCATCAACATAATCAATCGACACGAGGACCTGCCGTTACAAGCGATTTCCCCAAATCCGTATCTGTAAACTTCTCGAAATTAAGTACAAATGCTTCCGCCAGATGTTTTGCCTTTTCGTTCCAGAGAGCAACATTTTCGTAGGTATCTCTTGGGTCTAAAATATCCGAATTGACATTCAGCAAAGAAGTCGGAACTTTCAGGTTGAAATACGGAATAATTTTATTGGGAGAATGTTCGATAGAACCGTCCAAAATAGCATGAACAATTGCTCGCGTATCTTTCATCGCGATGCGTTTTCCTGTTCCGTTCCACCCTGTATTTACCAGATATGCGGTTGCATTGCCTGTCTTGTGCATTTTTTTCACCAGCTCTTCCGCATATTTTGTGGGGTGCAAAGAAAGAAAAGCCGCTCCAAAGCAGGAAGAAAATGTAGGTACAGGTTCTTTAATTCCGCGTTCTGTTCCTGCCAATTTTGCTGTAAATCCGCTTAAAAAGTAATATTGTGTCTGTTCGGGCGTCAGGATGGCAACCGGCGGCAACACCCCGAACGCATCGGCGGTAAGAAATATCACCTTATTGGCGTGAGGTGCTTTTGAAATGGGTTTTACAATATTTTCGATGTGATAAATAGGATAGGAAGCCCGCGTATTTTCCGTTACCGATTTATCGGAAAAATCAATCTTTCCGGTTTCGTCTACCGTAACATTTTCCAAAAGTGCGTCTCGGCGAAGAGCCTGATATATTTCGGGTTCGGCGTCTTTGTCCAGATTGATCACTTTGGCATAACACCCGCCTTCAAAGTTAAAAATGCCGTCATCGTCCCAACCGTGTTCGTCATCTCCAATAAGTTGACGTTGGGGATCGGTAGAAAGCGTTGTTTTTCCCGTTCCCGACAGTCCGAAAAAGATAGCGGTTTCTCCTTTTTCGTTGGTGTTGGCAGAGCAGTGCATAGAGGCAATTCCCTGCAAAGGAAGCAGATAGTTCATATAAGAGAACATTCCTTTTTTCATTTCTCCGCCATACCAAGTGTTGATAATAACCTGTATTTTTTCTGTCAGATTAAAAACAACGCCTGTTTGAGAGTTCATTCCCAATTCTTCAAAATTCTCAATTTTAGCCTTTGAAGCATTTAAAACAACAAAATCGGGTTCGCCAAAATCGGCTGATTCTTCTGCTGTCGGACGAATGAACATATTCTTTACAAAATGAGCCTGCCAAGCCACTTCCATGATGAAACGAATTTTCAAACGAGTGTTTTTGTTAGCTCCGCAAAACGCATCAACAACATATAAATCTTTGTCGGACAGTTCGTTGATCGCTATATTTTTAACAACTTTCCAAACTTCTTGCGACAAAGGTTTATTGTCGTTCGGATATTTTTCCGACGTCCACCAAATGGTATCTTTGGTTGTTTCGTCCAAAACAAAATATTTGTCTTTGGGAGAGCGTCCTGTATATTCTCCTGTCATAACGTTTATTGCACCCAACTCTGTCAGTTGTCCTTTTTCGTATCCTGTCAGTAACGAGTTGGTTTCTGCTTCATACAACTGTTCGTATGAAGGGTTGTAAAAAACTTTTTTTACATTTGTAATTCCATATTTAGCAAGGTCTAAATGAGGCATGTCGCTGTGGTCTTAACTTTTATTGTTATTTAAAATTTTTATTTCATAAATAAAAATGTCTATCTCATTACAAAATAAACATCTCCAAAACAGCAATGTTCATCAATGCCATTTCTGCAAAGATAATAAATTTATATGCAGTATCTTACATATATTTTCTTTTATAAAAAGAAAAATACAATCAACTG
>JAIRTU010000221.1 GCA_031254735.1 Bacteroidales bacterium
CGGCGATTGGATAGAGAACCTAATCGCCATTATTTTTTTATTGTTCGCTTTCTTCCGGTACGATCAATTTATCTATTATTTGTGCTTTTACTATTTCGTAAGCCTTGTTAGGATTATATTTCTCGTCAGGTCGGAGCAAGGAAACCGTATCTCCCGTAAATTCGTCATTCGCCATTTTTTCTTCCATGTTCGATACATAGAGGGAGTGGGTTGGCTTTTTTCCTTCCCTCGCCATATAATTTTTGAAGCAATTCAGAACATTATCCGTGTTCAAGTTCTTATTTTGAAGCGCTTTGTATAAGTCGAACAAATCACGTCCTTTCCGCCTTTCATACAACGCCCGGACTTTCGTACCAATTAATTCATCTAACTTATATGTTACTATCTGACACTTTCCCGTAAACCACAGGTTGGTTACACTGAAATCAACTTTTTCAAAGCCTAATATACTGAAATGCTCCCTGCAATTAATTTCTACTTTCAAGCGTAAAGTGGTTACGGGAATATCTGTAGAATCTATTTTGAAAACCAACGTATTATTATTTCTTTTCTGTTTTACTGCCGGAACGCCCAAAAACGATAGAACTTCACGAAGCCTGTCTATGGTCGGCTTAATCGGCTCTGAAACAATTTGCACCATATCAATATCCTCACTGTATCGAGGTTGTGGTGATAGGTATAGCTTGTGCAGGGCTGTCCCGCCCCGAAAAGCTAAACGCGAAGACAAAAATTTATCGCTATAGACAGCAACTAAAGCTCGGCAAATAATTAAATCCTGCTCTACTTGCTTCATGTCTGTCCAAGGGACGGTGTTTGTCCATTCGGTAATTGCGGCTAATGGTATCATTCGTCAATATCTATTTCTTCGTTAATAATAATCTTCCATTTCTCATTCGTACAATAGCCGGAAAAATTGCTTCCCCTGCTCACGACTTTTAGCGGATATTTCCTGAATTTAATTCCCGCCTCTGTCGCTTTTTGATACAATGTATCGGCTAATTTTTTATATTCAAGCACATCATCTAAAATATAACCTAAGCGCTGAATAACGGCAGAATTGAAATAACGTAGAAAATCACTTTCGATATTTTCAAAATCCATAACTTCGGCTAATTCGTTCAGTATAGTTGACGCCCTGTTAATTCCCCCGATTTCTCTTGCATAGAGTAGTAAATCCAATGCTGTTAATTCGGGAATGGAAATATTGATATATCCATTTCGGGTAGTGAGTTGCTTTACATAACGTACAGGAATGTGTTTTTTCGCAACGAAATTTATTTTAACTCCCTTTTTTATCTTGCCCCGCAGATTGTTTGTATCGACAACTACGGAAAAGGTCTGTGGTTGTTGGTGTGCCGCACCTTGAAAAGCAGCCGCATTCAATAGTCCTACATAATATTCTCTACCCAGATATTTCATCAATTGATCTATATATTCTGTTGGCGGAACGACTCCCTTAAACCCGTATTCAGGAAGAACAATCACATAAAATCCATGCCATACAGATTGAATAGTTCCCTTTCGGGAAAGCCTGTATAAAGCATTCCTTATACTGGACACATTCATAGCGGAGAACTGCTTCTCCACATCGTTCTGTGTGAAAAAATTTTTGCCTGCTTTCGGCAAAGCACCGACCCATTTGCTGATTGTGTTGTATTTTTCCATTTGCTGACTTAACTTCACGGCTGCAAAAGTAATCATTTTTTGATTACTTTTGCAGCTGCGCCGCAAATAATTTAATTATCCCAAAATGTCCGGTAGAACATAACAAATTGATAATCAGAATCTATTACTTTTAGATTTCTACCGGACACCGGTAGAAAATTGCTCTTGTAACTTGTTAATAATAAACAAAATAACATGCATTAATTCAATAAAAATCAATGTTTTTTTTGATGAATTAAAGTAAAATGGGCATTTTGGAATTAAGTATATCTATGCTGATATTCGGCTTTTGTTTGCCGAAAACTCTTCACGGTAAGAATGCGATATTTGTCTGTTATTCGCTTTCCGGTGTTCCGGGCATAGGTACGGTGTTGTCGGGTATGGTAGACGAAGGTGCTTGCGCCCCGCTTGCCGCTTTACTTCCGCTCGGCTGATCCGAACCTCCCGATGCTGACTTTACAAAATAGCCGGAAAGAAAGCACAATACTACAATCCCGATAGCCAAACCCCATGTGGCTTTCTCTAAAAAATCGGCGGTTTTCCGCACGCCCATAAACTGACTCGAAGACGCAAATGTTGAAGACAGTCCGCCTCCTTTTGAATTTTGCATCAACACTACCAACCCCAACAAAAATGCGGCTAAAACAATAAGGACAATTAAGAATGTGTACATATTCTATTTTTTATGATTTCTTTTTTTCTTTTAACGACTCGATTAATTTTGCAAAGATAGCATTTTTTTCCGGATGTTTGCCCGCTAATGCCTCATAAATTTTTATGGCTTTGTCATACGCCTCTTGCGAGACATAAAGTTCTGCCAATGTTTCACTTACGATATTCGTTTTTTCTTGAAGACTGCTTTTGCCCATGTCTTTACGGTTTTTTTCGTCGTCAAAATCGGCAGGATTGTACGAAACGACGGGCGGAAATTTGTTGAATTTCTCTACCAGTTCGTCCAAAGAAACGCTGGGTTGAGGCTCGTATAATGTGTCTTCCGTTTCCATGTCGGCGGGTTCTTCGTTCTTTGCTGTTTCTTGTTTGAGTTCTGACAGTCGTTGTTGCAAAATAGACATCGGGTCTTCCGTCTGTTTTGTCGGATTTTCTTCTTTGTTTTCTGTAACAACTTCCGAAACAGCAGGTTGCTCTTCTTTTGGCGGAAGAGGCGGTTTTTCGCTTTTCTTTTCTTCGGAAAAAAGGCTTGAGAGATATTTTCTGTTCGGGTGCAATATCGAAACCATTGATTTATCTTCGTCAGATTTTGTCTGCAATGCCTTGCAAAGTCGAAACAGCATACAATAGGGATATTTCTTTACGGCGAGGTTTATATTCACCTTGTCGGAGACGTCTGTAATGTTGTTTAACAGGCTTTTGTATTGTTGTGTATCCATAGCTTGTTGCATTTATGTTTTGTTATTACTGTCATTATTATTACCAATTTCCTACTGTTGCGGCAAAGATATCGTCAACCAATGCTTCGCAAATTTCGGTTATCAAATTATCTTCTATGGAATGAAAACTTATTTCACGCGCATAATCCTGATAGCGGGAAAAGGTTTTTTCCGTATTTTTTTCTTCATCGAAACGATTTTCAAATCGTATTCTGATCGTGATTGTCAATCGGGTCATGCCGGCTTTGTCGCCGTCGGGAGCTACCGGATCGTAGGTGTAATTGGTTATTTCGCCCTCTATGGACAAATCTCCGCGAGAATCGACCATCGACAATTTGGTGTTGGATTGAAATTTATCTCGCAACTGTGTGGTGAGTTCGTTGCTCAATTTAAGATTGACCAATGTCGCATTGTTTTGAAACGGCTTTATGGAAATGGTTTGGGCTTCTGCCGGAATGTCCACCCCCAAAAAAGAATAGCTGACACAACTTCCCAAAACAATGCTCATGCAGCAAATCAGCCAGATTGTTCGTGTTTTATAATGCAGCCTGTTCATCAAGATTGTATTCTTTTAGTTTTCGATATAATGTTCTTTCCGAAATGCCCAAATCGTTTGCCGCCGGTTTCCGTTTGCCGTTGTTTTTTTGCAGAGCTTTTTGAATAAGTTCTTTTTCTTTTTCCTGCAAAGAAAAATTAGGCGTGTCTGCCGCCGATGCGTTGGAGCTGTTATTTGTGTTATCTTCCACATATTCGGCTATTTCCACAGGTTCTTCGGGATATGTTTCCGACAATATAATATTATTGTTGTCGTTGATCAACAACGGTTTTTTCTCTATTTTGACCGAAGGTTTTGTATGAGTGAGTTCTATCACTTGTTTTTTCAAGTCGTTAATATCTTTTTGCATTTCCGACAAAAATTTGAAAATCAACTCTCTTTCAAAAGCTATTTCGGAAGAAGAGGTATGTATGTCGTGCTGCAAAACAGCTAGAGAAGTGGTTGTTGCTTCTGCGGGGAGATATTTTCTCAAAATGTCGGGTGCAATTTCGCGTTTGGGTTCAATAATGGAGATCTGTTCCACCAAATTTTTCAATTGACGGACATTGCCGGGGAAAGAATATTTTATAATGCTTGCCTCCGCTTCTTTGTCCAACACAACAGGAGGCATATTGTATTTATACGAAAAATCGATCGAAAACTTTTTGAACAGCAACAAAATATCGTCTTTTCGCTCTCGCAAAGGCGGGATAGAAATCGGGACAGTATTCAAGCGGTAATACAAATCTTCCCGGAATTTTCCGCGCGAGATTGCCTCCGGAATATTCACGTTGGTCGCCGCAACCACCCGCACATTGGTTTTCTGCATTTTGGAAGAACCCACCCGCATATATTCTCCTGTTTCCAACACCCGCAACAGGCGGACTTGCGTAGAAAGAGGCAGTTCGGCAACTTCGTCCAAAAAGATCGTGCCGCCGTTCGACTGTTCAAAATATCCTTTTCTAGAATCGGTCGCACCGGTGAAAGAGCCTTTTTCATGCCCAAACAGTTCGGAATCTATTGTCCCTTCGGGAATAGCTCCGCAGTTGACCGCAATATACGTGCCGTGCTTACGGGCGCTGTTTTGATGAATGATTTTCGGAAAATTTTCTTTGCCTGTGCCGCTCTCTCCCGTAATAAGCACCGAAAGGTCTGTCCCTGCCACCTGCAAGGCAACATGGATAGCTCTTTCTATCTGTGACGAATTTCCAATAATACCGTATCGTTGTTTAATTGCCTGTATGTCAAACATTCTAACAAATTAAATAATGTCTAATTTTTATTTTCTCTCACGGATAAA
>JAIRTU010000253.1 GCA_031254735.1 Bacteroidales bacterium
GCGATACCGCCAATAATATCTGTTGCTTCCAAATGACGGTTGAATACGGTTGCGCCGGCTTCCGTATTGTTGCCGCCTACCCATACGCCGTTTTTCTTTGTCTTAAATTGAATATCGAAAGGTGCGATGCCTGTTACGGTAATTGTTGCACTGTCGCCTATACAAAACGCTTGATCCGACATGCTCACACTCGGTAAATCTCTTACTAAGACTTCCGCTTTTACGGTGTTGCTTGTCTTATTGTTCGTATCTGCTTTGCAGCCGTTGCCGTCGATTAATTCCAACAGCTCAAACACAAACGATCCGGTTTCTTCAGAAGCTATTTTTATGGAGCCGGGAATGTTCGGCAGGGTGTTTTCGCCCCATCTGCTGTCTCTGTATTTTAACGTAAACGGAGGCGTGCCGGTTAATGTCAATTCCATACTGTCGCCCAAACAGATTGTTGCAGAATTATTAACATCAAGTCCTTCCATTTTTATTGTCGGTAATGGATTTACCGTTACGGTTGCTGTGTTATTTGCATTATTTACTCCGTTTACATCCGCAATGCTTACCAGATGAAATTCAAATACGCCATAATCTGCTGAAGCGATCTTGGCGATACCGCCAATAATATCTGTTGCTTCCAAATGACGGTTGAATACGGTTGCGTTGGCTTCCGTTTTATTGGTGCTGTCGCTTACCCATGTACCATTTTTCATGGTCTTGAATTGAATGTCCATAGGTGGTGTACCTGTTACGGTAATCGCGGCACTGTCACCTAAACAAAGCGATTGATCCGACATGCTTACGGTCGGAGGTTGTTGAGCATACGTATTACTTATCAGTAATACCATCATTGCACAAAGTGCAAAAACCTTTAAAAATTTCGTGTAATAATTGTCCATGATTGGTTTAATTAATTTATTTATTTAATTTATAATACATTCTTTCTTTCAGCAATGCGTTCAATATCAAGACCAAACGTTGCCGCTTCCTTTCGTGCCTCCCGAAGGTTCAATACATCACAAAGACCGATTTCAATACTATGCAGTTTCCTGCAATACTTAATTTTTTCATTATGTTATATAGTTTAAAATTTCTTCGTTTGTCATTTTCTCTCACTCCCAATACGCAACCAATTTATTCACACGAATGTGTCTGCATTGTTTGCCTCCTCTCTCGCTACAAAAATACAACAGGAAAAAGTATCTTCCTCATCGCCGTTTGTAAAAAAATACTTATTTCTGTTCTCTAAATTTTAGATTTTGCAATATTATCATTTTTTTCTTTACAAATCTAAAAAAAAGAAAAAAAAATTTATTTATCTAATAATGAGGAAAATAAAATGCCATTAATGGCAAAAAACGGAAAAACATCAGGGGAAAAACAGACTTTTCGCATCCTGATTTGGACACTTTTTTCACGATGAAAGCAAAATGTTCGCAAAATGTTCGCAAAATTTGCAAAGGATACCACCGAAAAATCGTTACCACCAAACAAAACAGTGAAACGCATCGCAGCAATCTCAAATTCGCCCCTAAATCCCTTATATTGATTAATTGTCAATGACGCACAGACGAAACGGAAACGCATAATTCGCCAATCCCCGTTCAAACAACAAAACAGGCTATTCTCCTGTCAAACCAGAGATTTGTACACTTCGTTGACTTTAAATGCCGAGTTTTCCCAGCGGAGGTTTTCGACTTCTTCTTTGCCGCATTTCTTAAACATCTTCGATAAGCCCTCGTAATGAAGAATGCCGTAAATAGCGTCTGCCAAATCGTCCACGTCCCAAAAGTCAACTTTCAGGGCGTAGCGGAGAATCTCGGATACCCCCGACTGTTTGGAAATAATAACAGGGACATCGCTCATCATGGCTTCCAAAGGAGAAATACCGAAAGGCTCAGAAACCGACGGCATCACATACACATCGCTCATGCTGAACATCTCATACACCTCCTGCCCTTTCAGAAAGCCGGTGAAATGAAACTTGGTGGCAATGCCCAACTGTGCCACACGTTTAATCATGCGATTGAGCATATCGCCGCTTCCTGCCATGACAAAACGCACATGAGGGTCTTTGTCGATCACTTTCTTGGCGGCTTCCACAAAATAATCGGGTCCTTTCTGGAAGGTAACCCTGCCCAAAAAAGTAACGGTCTTCTCGCTAAAACCTTTGGTCATTCTAAATTCATCGGGCAACGTGGTCGGCTCTACCGAGTTGTGAATGGTAACCACCTTTTCGGGGTTTATTCCATACCTGTTGATGATAATATTGCGGGTTAAATTGCTGACGGCAATCACTTTGTCTGCCGCTTCCATGCCCGCCCGCTCAATGTCGTAGATACGTTGATTGATATGTTCTCCGCTGCGGTCAAATTCGGTGGCGTGCATGTGGACAACAAGCGGTTTCTTCAAGACTTCTTTCGCCGCTATCCCCGCCGAATACGTCAGCCAATCGTGTGCATGGATAATGTCGAAACGATCGCTTGCCGCAATATACGAAGCTATTAAAGCATAACGAGCCACTTCCCGATACAGGTCGTTGCCGTACTGTCCCGAAAATTTGAAGTGCTTGGAAGACACAGCTTCCCGCAACTCCGATTTAGAAGCCGCAATATCGAAAATCTTGCGATACTCTTCCGGCGACATATACGGTATCAAATTCGAGCCGACTTCCAAATACGTGAACTTCTCCCAAAACTCGGAAAACTCCGTTTTGCGTTCCGTAATCAAGACGTCGCCGGCATTTTTGAGATGAATATAACGTTCGTCTTCGTCGCCATACACTTTGGGGACAACAAAAAGCACTTCCACATCAAATTTGGAAAGCCCTTTGGTCAAGCCGTAACAAGCCGTACCAAGACCTCCCGTTATATGAGGCGGAAATTCCCAACCGAACATTAATACTTTCATCTTTACCGAGATATTATTTGTGTACTTTTATTGTTTTTCATATTGTTTAATCAGATGATATATCCGCAACAATTCTCCCACACTCCAAGCCTGCGATATAGTTCCATTCGGATAATGAGGCGGGTCTCCATCGTAAATTTCGGAAACTGTCCCCAATCCGTGAATGCTCATATCTTCTTCAAAGGCATAAAATATTTTCTTCACCAACTCCAAACCGCTCTTTGAAAACAGTTGAAGATAGGCTTCGCAAAAATGCCCCAACAGCCACACCCACGCCGTTCCCTGATGATATGCTCTGTCTCGCTGCTTTTGATCTCCCTCGTATCTGCCCTCGTAGGCGGGGTGATCGGGAGAGAGCGTGCGGATTCCTTTGGGCGTAAGCAATATCTTTCGGACTGTTTCCACTACGGCACTCTTTTTGGCTTCGTCCAATGGCGAATACGGCAACGAACAGGCAAAAAGTTGATTGGGACGAATGGAATAGTCTTTCTTTTCGTATGTTCCGCAATCTGCCAGATAATTTCTTTCTTCACTCCAAAAGTAATCGATGAACGATTCTTTTATCTTCTCAGGCAACGAAGACCATTTTTTTACAAAGTCCATATCCTTATTTTGCTCTGCCAACCGAAGCGTAAACCGAACGGCATTATACCATAAAGCATTTATTTCTACCGCAAAACCATTTCTGGGAGTAACAGGAGTTCCCTCCACCACAGCGTCTTGCCAGGTGAGAGCCTTTCCTTTTTCGCCCTGCCAGATCAAAGCGTTGTCGTGCATCTTTATATTGTAATGCGTCCCCTTGCGATAGGCGAGCAGTATCTGTTTCATACTATCTCCGTATGCTTTCCAAACACCGGTTTCGTCTTTTACAAACAACAAATACTGCTGCAACGTCCAGAAAAACCAAAGCGGGGCGTCTGCCGAATTTATCGCAGCATCATCTCCCGAACCGACATTGGGAAAAAGTCCGTCTTTGCAGTTTTGCACCATCGTATCGAGAACATCTTTGCACGTGGAAATATCATCATTATACAAAGTCAACCCCGGCAAAGAAATAAACGTATCTCTTCCCCAAGAGCCAAACCACGGAAAACCGGCAATAATTTCTGTTTTATTATCTCTTCTGCAAATAAATTGCTGTGCAGAAACTCGCAGACAGTCTAAATAACTGTTTCGTGGAGAACGATTTTTCAATTCCAAATCAAACAAATCGGAAATCTTTTCGGGCTTTATTTCGTTTAAAGAAGCCGTAAAAATAATACTTTCGCCTTTCTTTGCCATCACTTCAAAGTATCCGGGGACATATAAATCTTCTTTGTAGTCGTATCCTCGTTTTTGTTCTTCCCTATATTCTATATTATAATACCAATCGGGAACATGAATATATTCCACAGGCTTGTCAAACTGCATATAAACGGGTTTGTAGCCCTCGTACATTCTGACTTTTATTCCGTTTTCGACACTTTTGTATTTGGTATCCGCATAAAAATTGGCTTTGCTCAACTGGTGAACGTTTCGGAACGCCAAAAACGGTTTGAACAACAGTTTAACCGGAGATTGCGATTTCAACAGGGTATATTTTATCAATATTCTGTCGTCTTCGCTCAAAATGCGTTCCATTTGCAATTCAATTTCATCTATACGATAAATAAATTTGGGAACGGCGTCCATTTCCAGCCTGTCCAGATATTTATGTCCTTTGGGTTCGTACACAAAAGGATATTTTCGCACGGCGAAATTGAAATGTGCCTGATGTTCGATGGCGGTAATATCCAATCCCGACAGCATTACATGATTGTCGTTATCAATATTTTCCATGGGACAAACCAGCAAACCATGATATTTTCGCGTATTGCAACCCACAATGGTTGTGCTTGCGTATGCTCCTGTACGGCTGGTACGCAACAATTCTCGTTGGAGGGAATATTCCAGATTGATCAATTTCTGTTTGTCAAATTCGATGTAAGCCACTTTGATACGTTCTTTATTATCTTGAAAAAAGCCCTTAAAGGCAAACAAATGCAGTCCAAAATCCATGCCGAACTCATGCCGACACAAGCGGGTGCAGCGGCAAAGTCGACGGAAGAAAAGACAGGTGTGTTTTTCGCTTTTCAGCTTTCTCTTTTCAAGTCGGGGTGCAGGTATCTTCCCTGGTCAAGGGTGATATTTCCCCATTCGATGGCTCGTGTCGGGCAACGATGAATGCAACCGCAACACTGAACACATCTTTTCGACCAGACAGGTTTACCGCCCGATAGCGAGATTGTTTTTACCGGACAAATACGCACACACAATCCGCATGATATACAGGCGTCGGTAGCGTAAAACGAAGGGTGTTTAACGGCAAAAGTTTTAAATATCGGGTAGATAAGTCCGCTTTTCAGTCGGGCATATTTTCCTTTTTCATACAGGTTTTTATCTCCTTTGGTTTGAATATCGGTTACAATATCGTTCAGACGCGGGAGCGCCATTTGCAATTTCTGTTCTTCCAATGGTTTGGGGTCTAAGCCAAAGCCTTTCATCAGAATATAATTGTTTGGCATGGCGATAGAATATGTTTTTGAAAGATGAAGACCTCTTTTGTGCAATGCTTTTGCCAACATGGAGGAAGTATTCCCGCAGTTATCGCCGCAAGTGCCTATTGCATAAATGTTTTGAGAATGGTAATTGTGAACGACAAGACGTTTGATAAACTCCAAAACCAATATCGCCGCTCCCCACGAATGAACAGGAAAGACAAAAAAGATCGCTTCGTCTGCCTCAACAGCATATCGAAAGGTGTTGTTTTCCATGTTCAATTCGTCTGCGATAGAAATTAAATCGCCTGTAAAATGCCGCTTTAATTCTTTTGCTGCCCATAAAGAATTTCCTGTTCCCGAAAAATAAAATATCATACTACCGTTTTCTGTTTTTCGACGCCCATTCCTCGAAGCGTCTGAATTTGTTTATACGGCTTAAACGTTTTCTCGCCGATAAAAGTATATTCTTCCACTTTGCCCTAAAATCCCTTTCGCTTGGTCTGTGTCGGGATTTTTGGGATTATTATGATTAATGAGATTGTGCGTTGTTGTTGCGTGCGTGCGGGATTAAACCTTTGAGGTTTGTCAAACATCAAAGGTTTGGTTTTCAGTGAATTAATTACAGGTTAGACACCGGAAAAGGCAGCCTCCGGCTGCCCGGATAATCCGGCTCAGGGTTTAAAAATTTCGTCTATGTTGTTCATTTATTAAAGGATTATAGGGAAAACTCCGATTGGGAAATGACCATTTATTGTGAGTAATACATCGCTACTACTTGTTGAACGACCTTTGTAGATATGCTTTCCATCAAAAGTATAAAGCACATCGCTACTGCTTGTTGAACGTCCTTTGTACAAGTGTTTCCCATCAAAAGTATAGATGACATCACTACTACTTGTCGAACGACCTTTATAAATATGTTTTCCATCAAACGTGTAAAGCACATCGCTACTACTCGTAGAACGACCTTTGTATAGATGTTTCCCATCGAATGTGCTGATCACATCACTGCTACTTGTTGACCTTCCTTTGTGAAGTTGTTTCCCCTCAAATGTAAATAATACATCGCTACTACTTGTTGATCTTCCTTTGTGAATTGTTGTTGCCATAAATTTTATTTTTAAATTATTATTACTTTTAGGTATAAACGCGATAAACTTGCCCACAACTTATTTATTGCTATAACAAAACTACACAATATATCCATATTCAAGAGATAGTGTGTACTTTTGTTACATAATATCTCATCTGTTTGAAATCTCCAAACGGACTTGGGCAACCTCTTTCTTTAATTTCAACCGGTACAGATTCGGTCAGGTACTTATCTAAATAATCATGCGGAAGTTGTCTAACACTATTCATCAGTTTGAAATTTCATTTAGATACACAATATGTAATTTTTTGCAAAGGTACACTTTTTTTCTGATATGACAATCTGAACAAAAATTTCTTCTGATTTTTTCTTCAACGCCATAAACTGACATAGTACAATGTCATACAATTTTTACGTTGCCCGATTGGGGTAACATAAATAAACAGCTATCTTTGAAGCATGTCTGTATGAAGGAAAGATACGAATATTTTACTCTCGTTTAAGACATAGAGGTCGAAATTATCTTTATGTTTTTATTTATAGGTTCTGTGTAATCCAATTTGTACTATTAGCTACTTGTCGCATAAGGAAACGCGCAGCATTATATTTCCATGACCGACAAACCAATGTTATCAGTTAAGGATTTTTCCCGTATCTCATCTTTATTGAAAACATTAGGAAGCAAAGAAAGATAGGTATTCAAATAAGAAATCGCCTCCTGATAATCCCAAAATGCCCATTAGGAATAACAGGTTGATAATAAACAAAATAGTGTGCATTAATTCAATAAAAATCAATATTTTCTCGATGAATTAATGCGAACCGGACATTTTGGGATTATTACTTTCTATCTTTTACAACCTTTAAAACACATTGACAACAACTCCTCCTTTTATCCAAATACCCGGTTGCGGAATGTTTCCCAAATCGAAATATTTCCTGTTGAACAGGTTGGTGGCTTCAACAAAAACGCGAGTCTTCTCCAAAAGCAGACTTATTTTCAGATTGCAAAGCAGATACGGCTTGTAGCGTTGTTCGGTGTTGGACAGAAAATCTAAATACGTGCCTGCCCTGTCTTGAAAATTGAATTGCCAATCGGCGTATATCTTCCAATAAACCGTATGATGAATATTCAACTTTATCTGATTTCGCAAATAATCGGTCGCATACAGCGAGAGATAATCTCGGCTGTTTTTGGAAACATACAGATAGTTGTATTGTATCCCAATTTGCGACAGATATTTATTTTTAGGAAAGAAAGTTACAGAAATATCCGTTCCTGTTGCCTGTATGTGGGTGAGATTTTGACAAAACCAATTTTCTTCCAAAGACAAACGCACCCAATCAATAATTTGGAAGCCGTATCGGTAAAAGATATTCAAGCCCAATTTCCACTGCTGCGGATTCCATGATATTCCCGCCGACGCCACTATTGCCTTTTCGGGTTGAAGATCGGGATTTCCTGTTTGGGTGGCACTCGTATAGTAAAGATCGGTAAACGTGGGCAATCGGTATACGTTTTCCACAAAATAATTAAGCTCGATATTCTTGCGAAAATACCAAACCGTATTGGTTGCCAAATTCCAGTTAAAGCCGTAATTTTCGCAGTAACTTCCTCGAAATCCGAGAGATGTTTTTGCATTCTTCCACAAGAAATTTTGCTGCAACTGAAACTCTGCATGTTTTCTTGTGCCTGCTTTCAGGTAAAACAAAGAATCGCTTTCTCCGGCTATCGAAATGGGATTTTCCAACGGTTCTCCCAGATTGGTACTCCAAATATTTTCCTGTCGATAGTCCAATCCGATTGCCGTATTTCCCCGGTTGTAATTGCGGGCTGCCTGCAAATTTATTCCGCCTAAAACAGTCTTGTGATAATTATGTCCGCCATACCACGAAGGAGATTCATAACGAAACAGTTCAAAGCGGTCGAAATGCTGCCTGAGATACAAATTTGTGTTCACTCGCCATGCTTTTCGTGTCAAAGTATGGTCAACGCCGACAAATCGGGTGCGGATATGCTCGTACTGTTCTTTATATTTTGCCGAATAAAAAGAATTTGCCCCAAACTGTTTTTCCTGGTATCCGCATTGGACATCAAACGTGCCGGTTTTTCGATTTTTGTACAGCAACCTGACAAACGCATTTCCCTGTTGATAGTCGGTGTTGTCGGTAAACCCTTCGCTTCGGTTTATATCTCCGCCTATTGTGAGATACCATTTTTTATAATGGAGATGCGTAAGGGCTGCTGCCCGAATATATCCGTACATACCGGTTTGCAACGACAGGTCGAAGATGTTTTTTTCCGAAGTACGGGTGATGATGTTGATACAACCCCCAAAAGCAAGTGTATTGTAAGCCATTGTTCCGGGTCCTTCCAAGACTTCGATACGTTCGATTGCCTCTACAATAATGGGAATGTGTAACGAAAAATGTCCTGTCTGCGGATCGGTGAGATTGATTCCGTTTATCAGGACAATGCTTTGGTCGAAGGTGCATCCGCGTAAGCTTACATCTGCCTGTATTCCGTTATTTCCTCTGGTACGCAAATCAACACCTTGAATATAGAGCAGCAAATCTTGCAGCGTTTCAACGCCCGCTCGCTCTATCTCATCGCGACTGATTACGGCGGCAATTTGTTGCGGTGCAATAAAAACAGACGTTCTGCTTTCACCAATTACCACTTCGTCCAATAGAAATTCTTTTTCGCTCAGGGTATCGCAATTGGTAACCTGAGCCGACAAAGAAGAGAAACACAAACTTAAGAAGCTGCATGAAACGGAAATAACACCCATTTTTACAACGCTATGCAAGCTGTTGAATATCGCATACGAGGCGCGACTCCAACGGCGAAAGCAAAAACCATGCGTTGATTTGATGTTCTTTTTTGTCATGAACTTTTTAATTTTGGTTAATAAATAAAATAAAAAACCGCCTGCTGCAAGCGGTTTAGAGGTACCAGACGGATTCGAACCGCCGTAAAAGGTTTTGCAGACCTCTGCCTAGCCCCTCGGCCATGGTACCGTTGATGTGGTGCAAAAGTACAAAAAAAAGCGGTAGCTTTTTCTGCTAAAAGGAAATTCGGTTAAATATTTTTTTCAAGAACGCTCCAAATCCTGCTTTTGCACTCCGGAAAGCAGGAAAAACGAACGCATAAATTTCGACTTCCTCTCCTCGAAACTGTCCGAACGATGATTAATCCGATGTGAGATTATGCTCTTTCGTTTCGTGCATGCAACAAAGCGGCGATCGAAAATACACATCGAAACCATAAAGGAGCTTGCCGTTCATCGACAAACTCCTCTTTCGCTCTCCGAATGGTGCAGAAATGCGGGATAATTTAATTTGGATACGCGGATAATCTCCGCCATATTTCCGATTAAATTTCTATTTCATCAAGGCAACCCATTCCCTTAAAGCAGACGGAGATATGCTTCGTTGAAAATCAATCAATTCGCATTCTATTCTTTCAAAATCCGACCCTGTGGACGGTTCATAAATATATTTACTCAACAAATTAGTTGCAGGTTGATACACGAATTGATGATAACCTTTGTTTCCGTTTCCATTTTCCGAGTTGGGATAAAATTCAAATTCGGAAGAAACAAACTGTTTTTCTTTTACAACAGATACATTTTCTGCTTTTCCGCTCAAACTGTAATAATATGCGTAAAATGAAATAAACTGATTTTCGCAAATAAAATTCAACGCTGCTTTAAAATCACCGACCGTTTGTTTTTTCATGGTCAGGTCAAACACATAAAGCGAATCTCTGTCTGTAACATAAAGCAACGTATCTCCAACGGTAAGAACGATGGAAGGAAGTGCAGATGCAACATTGGGCCAACGCGAAAACTCTAAGGTGCAATTATAAATATGCGGTTTTTCACCTTTGTTTTTAAAAACGGACATCTGAAAATGCAATGTTCCGTATGCAATGTCGGATGAAAATTCCATAAGGGGCGAAATAACATATTTAACATAACGCTTCGTGTCATGTTTTCCTTTCGATACTGTGTTATCGTAATTATTTGCCTGTGCACCCGCAAGAAACAAAACTAACAGTATGCTGACGATTCCTCCTGTTTTCATATAAACAAAAAATAATTAATATTTAAAAACTTTTGCAAAATAACAATTTATATCCGCACCAACCAACAATTTATGCTTCCACTTTTTCGACAAAATGAAGCCGTTATATCGACAATATGTCGCCTTCTTGGACACTGTCTGCTTTTTCCCGTATAAATTCGGAATAGTGAGCAAAAAAGTCATAGTGCAATGCTTCGGAAATTTTTAAAAGTTGTTCGGTATTTATATCCTGCCTGTTGAATATTTTGTATATGTTGGTGCGGTCGCAATTGATCTTCTTTGCAAGCCATGAAGCCGCCCGACCTTCTTCTTCCAATTTTTCACGTATTATATTGCCAATGTGTAAGGGTTCTTTCATGTCTCATTTTTTTTGCAGTAAAAAAGCGTGGATTGTACCTTTATCTGTATTTGGGGTCTTTTCGACTACCTTTGCGGTTCACTGCTTACTCTTGCCGCATTTTGAAATTATCGAAGTTCCGGATACAGGATAAAAACTGCGCTTTTTCCGATTATATATTAATGTATTAACTCAAACTTGATTTTTTATATCCGTTAATTTTTTTGCAAAGTTACATTTTTATTTCCAATTACCTGCCAATCTCGAAAATAAATTACGAATTGCAACATCATGTTGTCCAAACCATGATTTGTGGGATTATGCGTTGTTGTTTCGTGCATGCGTTTTCGCAGCTTTGTATATCTACGGTATTTTGCGGCAAAAAAAGTCAAGAAAAACTTGCATATCTCCGAAAATTTTAGTATCTTTGTAAGATCGGCATAAAAAATCGGTGTATATATGCAGACTTTTATGTATCTTTGCAGCGTAATTACGCGGAAGTAGCTCAGTTTGGTAGAGCATCAGCTTCCCAAGCTGAGGGTCGCGGGTTCGAGTCCCGTTTTCCGCTCAAACAGTAGAAAGTCAAAGCGTT